>JACDAZ010000365.1 GCA_013695175.1 Flavisolibacter sp.
CTTTCATTAGAAACAACATAACAAGAAAAGGACTTAAAAAAAAGATTTTTTATGCAGACTATTCTTCTAGACTTTATTTCGAAATATATTTCACTTTCAAAAGATGAAAAGTGTGCAATTAAAACAAGCTGAGTTCAATAGATAAGTGCAATTTTAAACAAAAGGTAAAAAAGCCTTGTGGGCTTTTTTACCTTTTGACCGAGTAGTGCAATCTTTGGATTGCTTATGTCAAAAAATTACACTCAGCTCAGTTTGGAGCAAAGGTATCAGATTGAAGCTTTATTAAAAGCGGGGATACAGCAAAAATTAATTGCAGATCAATTAGGGGTTCATGCATCTACTATTTGCAGGGAATTGAAAAGAAACATTGCAAAACGTGGCAGAACAGCCGGAGTTTATAAGGCTTGTGGTGCACAGCGAAAGACGGATTTGCGCCATCATCAGAAGGCTAAACAAATTGTTTTTACAGATCAGTTAAAGCACTTAGTTGCAAAGCAGTTGATGGAGCAGAAGTGGAGTCCTGAACTAATCAGTATCTCAGATAAGATGGTAAGTCATGAAAGGATCTATCAATGGATATGGGAATGTAAGCATAGCAATAAAAGGAAAAATAAAAGGTACAAGAAGCTATACCAATATTTAAAACATGGTAAACGGCGTCGCAAACGTGGTAACCGAAAGGATAACAGAGGCATTATACCCAATCGAATATCAATTGAAAACCGACCGGCAATAGTAAAGAAGCGAAAGCGATTAGGAGATATAGAAATTGATTTAATGATGGGTAAAGATCATAAAGGGGCATTGCTGGTAGCAACAGAGCGATCCACGCTGCATACTCGGTTAAAGAAATTAGCTGGAAAAAATAGTGACGCAGTTGCTCGGGCAATTATAAAATGCATGGGTAAAAACAAATATAAAGTTCATACACTCACCTTTGACAATGACAAGGCTTTCAGCAGTCACGAAAAAGTAGGAGAAAAATTAAAAGCAGCAACTTATTTTACCAGACCATACACCAGCCAGGATAAAGGAACAGTAGAAAACAGAATCGGAGTAATAAGAAGATTCTTTCCCAAAAAAACAGATCTTAGATTTGTAACAGATAAACAAGTGGAGAAGGTAGAGAAAATGATCAATAACAGACCAATTAGAAAATTTAATTACTTAACAGCTAAACAAGTGCTACAAAAGAAAATTGCACTTATTACTTGAACTTAGAAATAAAGATTGATTCAAAATGGAGCAAGAAACTAAAAACAAAGAACAGGAAACATATAAAGTAGGTATTATTATGGGCAGCGACAGTGATCTTTCTGTTATGCAATCTGCTGCTGATATTTTAAAGTATTTTAATGTTGCTTTTGAATTAACAGTTGTTTCTGCACATAGAACTCCTGACAGGATGTATGAATACGCTAAATCTGCCAAAGAAAGAGGAATAGTTGTAATCATTGCAGGAGCCGGAGGTGCTGCTCATTTACCCGGAATGATAGCTTCTTTAACCACTTTACCTGTAATTGGTGTACCGGTTAAATCTTCTAATTCGATTGATGGGTGGGATTCAATTCTTTCCATACTTCAAATGCCTAATGGAGTTCCTGTAGCAACAGTAGCTTTAAATGCTGCAAAAAATGCAGGTATTCTTGCAGCTCAAATAATAGGAATCTTTGATAATAATGTTGCTGGCAAATTATTAGATTATAAAAAAGAAATAGAACAGGAATCAATAACCAAAGCTGATAAACTTAAAGAAGGTGGCTGGGAAAGCTCTTTATAATTTAGTAATAAGATTTTAATTCATAAATGTTGTTTTATTTTGTGCGGATGTGCCTGAAGAAGAAATTATTATCTGGAACAACACTTATCATATTTTTTTTTAGTTTAAGCTGTTTTCAAACAAATAAAAAATCATTTGCTTTAATAGATAGTATTACTATCAATTCATTTCCATCTGCGTCTGCTGTTGAATTTCATAACAATAAATTTTATGTTTTTGGTGATGATGCTGCTTATCTCCTGGTATTGGATACAAATTTTAATATTGTTGAGAAAATCTATTTTAAAGATAGTATAGCAGAAAGACTATCACCTGAAGAAAAACCCGACATAGAATCAACTTCTATAAATAAAGAAGGCGGTAGAAGTTATTTATATGCCTTTGGTTCACATTCATCAGGTAATCGAAAAAAAATATTACGGTTCCCACTGGATTCACTTCAGAATTTTACTGTTTTACCTCATTCAATATCAGAAAATCCATTACTAAAAGTTTTAAATATTGAGGGCGCTGCCTTTGTAAATGGAGAACTGTTACTTGCAAACAGGGCTAATAACAGCTTTAGAACAAATTATATATTTATTGAAAACATAGAAAATACATCACGCACGTCTTCTATTCCTCAAATAATGGAGATACAATTTCCTGAATCAAAGAATATTACCGGAATTTCAGGATTGTTTTATTTTGAAGAAAAAGATATTTTATTTTTTACCGCCTCCCAGGAAGAAACTACAGATCCATTAGTGGATGGGCCTATTGGTAACAGCTTTTTAGGCTGGATTTATAATTTTTCAAAAAACAGGAATGTCAAACTAAAACCAGACAATTTAATTGATCTTTTACATGCTGATTCACAATTCAAAGGAAGTAAAATTGAATCCGTTACAGTTCAACAGTATAAGGATAATCATCTGCACTTAATTCTGGTAGCTGATAATGATGATGGAAAAAGCATTTTGTATAAAGTAAATGTTGATGTAAGCAGGTAATAGTAAAATTAGTTATTTACTTGTAGAACTGTAAATTCTGCATCCATTGCAGGCGAGTTTTCATAAAGGGCATCAATAAAATCTTTCCCCCAGTTAGCATAATAACCACTGAAGTTTTCTATTCTTTCCTGCAAAACGTTATTTGGAAATAAAGCTGATTTAATTTGTTGAACCTGCCTTCTCTGGTCTGAAAATTTTCTTTTTTCAGAACGCAGCATTTTTTTCTCAAGCGCCTTTAAAAGTTTTATTGATTTTGTTTTTATGGCTGTTGCATGTTCAGATAAAGTTGGATCAACATCCAGGGCTTGTTTGATAATCTGATCATATAATGCAGAGGCATTTTCAAATTCACCATTTAAAGAAATCTGCTTTCCTGATGTTTTATGTACAACCAAATTCATTATATCATTTTCAGGCAAAAACAAGCAAGAGATATCTAAATTTAATTTATCTATTTTTTGTTGCCATTTCTGCTCAAGTATTAAAAAAGAATTACGTAGAATTAGAACCGGGAAACTTATTGCATATGTTTTAAACATATCTTTTAATTGTAACCAGTAGGCCAGTTCTCCTCCCCCACCTATAAAAGCTATATTAGGCAAAATTGATTCTTGAAATAGTCCACGTAAAATCACATTAGGACTAAAACGTTCGGGATATTTTTGTAATTCAATTTTAATTTCATCTTCAGAAAAATGAATCTCTGTATTGATTACATGAAACTTATTCCCTTTCTTTTCAATTCTTTCTCTGATATTATCTTTTAAGTAAAACAAATTGATTTCCCGTGGCTGGGCCTGTACAGGATAATGTTCACCTAATTTTTGGCAGGTAGATTCAACAACCTCTGATGGTTTTTGATTTAAGAGATCGTCTTCAAAAACAGGTATCATTTGCTTCTTTAGATCAGCATGATCAGGTATTAAAACAAGTAACCCATAAGAAGCAAAAAGTGAATGAATGAATCTGAATGTGGCATTTTGTATAGTATCACCTTCTTTAAAACATTTTTTAATGGTAGAAATTAATTCATTACCAAATGGCCCTATTCCTATTTGATTTTGCAGTTCATCAACAAGCTTTAAAATTTCCTTGTCAATAATCATTCTACCAACAGCACCCGTTTGATCTGTCTTCCATAGATATTTTTTGCCTGCAACTGTATAGTGATTGAGTTCATCCTTATCCGCATCTTCACAACCCATGTAAAAAATGGGTACAAAATTATTTTCAGGAAATTCATTTTTTAAATAACGCGTAAGTTTGATTGCATGCAGGATCTTGTAAATAAAATATAAGGGGCCTGTTAATAAATTGGGCTGATGCGCTGTACAAACAGTAAAGGTGCTGTTTGATAAAAGTGTATCTAAAATTTTAGCGGTGTTTTCATTTGTTTCTACCCGTGAATATTGTTCTTTTAATACCTGAACTAAAACCTGCCTGTCCATCTTTTGATTTTGCTTTTCTGCTATGGCTTTCTTTATTCCTTCTATTGTAGGTGAAAAAGAATAAAAATGAAAAAGCCGGTTTTCCTGTCGTAAGTAATCCAATACTATTTTTGAAAAGGAATTGGTTTCTTTATATGAAAGACGACTGGCAGCAAACATGGGCTAAAATTAATCAACAGTTTACAAACAAATCAAACATCAGGATTGTTTACACGAGCCTTAACATCAAAATCTTTCTACATCAAATGCTTTTATTTCCACTGATGGTTTTTTATTACTCACTAGTTCTTCAATTATTTTTCCTGTTCCGGCAGCTAATGAAATACCAATCATAGCATGTCCACCAGCAATAACAAGATTATTGTATTTATTGTGTTTGCCAATATATGGCAATCCATCCGGGCTCAAAGGTCTGCAACCACTCCATATTTTATTTGCTTCCGGAAAGGAAACAGGAATACCAGGATAATATTTTTTGGCAGCATTAAAAATGGCTTTCGCTCTTTTTATCATTACATTTTCATTGATATTATTTATTTCCATGGTTCCACCCATGCGCAAGTCTCTGCTCAATGGTGTCATGGCAACCCGATCATCAACTAATATAGCAGGGTATTGAAGATTTTTTTCAAGGTTATTAAAAGTCATGCTATAACCCTTACCAGGTTGCAATAATATTTTTATACCTAGTTTTTTTGCCAGGCTTGGTAACCATGAGCCCGGTGCCAGGATAAATTTATCTGCTTCTACTTTACCCTGGTCTGTGATCACTCCTATAATATTATTTGATCTGGTTTCAAATCCTGTTACAGATGCATTTGTTATAAACCGAACTCCCGCCTTTTTTAAATGATTTACAATGGTCTCCATTAGTTCGCCGGGATGTAAATGAGCATCAATTGGATATAAAACGCCACCACGCACAGTTACTTCAGTTTCAGTTTCCAGATCCTGTACCTGTTTTGAAGATAGTATCTGAGTTTCTATACCAAATTTTGCTGCATCTTTTGCCAGGTCCATTTCATACTTTTCAATCTCTGCTGATTGATAAAGCATCAGGCAACCTTTTTCTTCCATTCTAAAATGATTGCCAAGATCATGTTTAATGTCGGAAGTTAGTTCCCTGCTCAACTGGAGCAGGTTGTTTAAATGAGGGGCATTATTTTTTACAGTAGAAGCATTTGCACTTTTATAAAACTGCAGTCCCCATTGAATTAACTCTTTATTTAACCGTGGTTTAATATAAAATGGACTTGATGCACTTAACATCCATTTCAATCCTTTAGCAACAATACCGGGAGAAGCAAGGGGAATAAAATGACTTGGAGAAACGTATCCTGCATTTCCAAAGGAACATCCATTGGTAATATCTCCTTTGTCAATAATTGTAATTTGATAGCCTTGCTTTTGAAGATAATATGCACTGCTTAATCCAATAATTCCGCCTCCAATAATTACAATATTCATTGCACTGATAACTTTTTTTATTTATAAGACCTGGAAACCATAAGCATAGGGATCATCTTCCGGATCTATGGTTATAGTATTATATCCATAAACTTTAGCCCAACCTTCAATACGCGGACGAATAGCAGGTTTACCACCAATTTGAGTTACTTCCTCTATTATTCCTTTAAATTGAGAGCCAATAATACTTTCATGAATAAATACATCTTCTTTCTTTAATAGCCCTTTTGAAAACCATTGCGCCATACGTGCAGAAGTTCCTGTTCCGCAAGGCGATCTGTCAATAGCTTTATCTCCATAAAAAACAGCATTTCTTGCTGTTGCTTTACTATCCATTGTTTTACCTGTCCAAAGAATATGACTACAACCGTTTATAGTTTCATCCTCGGGATGTACAAAAGTATAAGTTTCGTTTATGCGTTCACGTAATATTCTTGACCATGATATTAATTGTTCTGCTTTATAATGTTCTAATCCGGGAAAATTTTGTTGTACATCTACAATCGCATAAAAATTACCACCATAAGCTACATCTACAACTAACTTACCCAGGTCCGGACAATCCACTTCCAGAGATTCTGAATCTAAATATGATTTTACATTGGTGAGTGTTACAGATGTTACTTTATCACCCTCTTGTTTGTACTCAATTTGCACTAAACCCGCAGGAGCTTCCATTCTTATTTTACCTGCACTTTTTGGAATAATCAATCCTTCTTCAATGGCTATGGTGATGGTACCTATAGTGCCATGTCCGCACATGGGCAGGCAACCACTGGTTTCGATAAATAAAACAGCTACATCATTTTCAGAATCATGTGGTGGATATAAGATGCTCCCACTCATTTGGTCATGCCCGCGGGGCTCAAACATAAGTCCCCTCCTGATCCAGTCATATTCCTTTAAAAAATGCTGGCGTTTTTCGCTCATGTTCCTGCCTTCTAATACAGGACCACCACCTGCCACAAGTCTTACAGGATTACCACATGTATGCGCATCAATACAAAAAAATGTTTTCTTAGGCATTCTTTTTCTTCTTCTTTTCCAATTGTTCTTTTATATACCTGTCAGTCATTTTTTCAAGAATAGAGAGTGTAACAGAACCGTTGGAAAGTATCATATCATGAAATGAACGTACGTCAAAATCCTCTTTTAAAGCTTCTTCTGTTTTTATCCGTAATTCTTTGATCTTTATCTCCCCTATCTTATATGCTAAAGCTTGTCCTGGCCATGATATATAGCGGTTGATTTCAGTATTTACTTCATGCATAGAAAGTGCAGTATTATCAGCAAGATAATTCACTGCCTGAGCTCTTGTCCAGTCTTTTGTATGTAGCCCCACGTCAAGCACTAATCTGCAGGCACGCCACATTTCGTAAGTTAATCTGCCAAACAAACTATAAGGATCTTTATAAAAACCCATTTCATGTCCTAAATATTCACTGTATAACCCCCAGCCTTCGCCAAAAGCATTTACATAAAAGTTTTTCCTGAATTCAGGAAGATCCAGTTCCTGTGTCAATGCAATTTGCAAATGGTGACCGGGCACTGCTTCATGAAGCG
>JACDAZ010000187.1 GCA_013695175.1 Flavisolibacter sp.
GTGTAAATAGCGGATTGGTTAATACATCAGGAGCCTTTGCTATACAACAGGATTTTGATAACAGGTATGTAATAAGCAACCTTGCTTTTGTAAAAGGTTTGTTGGAATTGGATGATGAAAAATATAGTTATGCTGAACTATCAATCGATCCATCAATAAACGAAGTTGACATCATAAAAAATATTCAAAGAAAACTAGGAAGTGATTATTTAGTTCAATCCAGGTATGAACAAAACAAAAGTTTGTATGCAGTCATGCGAACAGAAAAATGGTTTATTTACATCATTCTGTCTCTAATTCTTGTTGTTGCTGCTTTTAATATGATTGGAGCTTTAACCATGCTGGTTTTGGAAAAAAAGGAGGACATAAAAGTGTTGCATGCACTTGGTGCAGATAGAAGCCTAATTCAAAATATATTTTTAAGTGAAGGATTATTACTGGCATTAATAGGTGGCGGTGCCGGTATGTTGTTAGCTCTTTCACTGGCTTTGCTACAGGTAAATTTTAAATTAATTCCCTTACAGGGCGGTTCATTTTTAATAGATTATTTCCCGGTAAAATTGGATCCTGCAGATTTTTTACTTGTTGCAGTAACTGTATTAGTGATTGCTTTAATTGCAGCATTTATACCTGCACACAAAGCAGCAAGGCAACAACTTATATTGCGTGAAGAATAAATTGACTGTTTATTAGTAGTCACCCAATGTTTCAGGTAATTGTTCAAGTGCTAACTTCAACTGATCATCATTAGGAGCTACTCCATGCCAGTTATGATCATTTTCCATAAACTCAACTCCTTTACCCATAATAGTTCTCATAATAATAGCAATAGGTTTTCCTTTTCCTACTAGTGATTTTGCTTCTTCCAGTGTATGAAGAACTTCATCCATATCATTTCCGTTCATTTCTAAAGTATGCCAGCCAAACGCATTAAATTTTTCGCGAATATCGCCCAGATGTAATACTTTGTATGTTGGGCCATCAATCTGTTGTCCGTTCCAGTCAATAGTCACAATCAGGTTGTCCACATTATGATGCGGAGCAAACATAATAGCCTCCCAATTTTGTCCTTCCTGCAATTCCCCATCCCCATGTAGAGAATAAACCACACTCTGATCTTTATTTAATTTTTTTGCTAAAGCAGCACCTATTGCTACGCTCATACCCTGGCCTAAAGATCCTGAAGCTACACGAATACCCGGAAGCCCTTCGTGTGTTGTTGGATGCCCCTGCAAACGTGAATTAATTTGACGAAAAGTTCCAAGTTCACTTTTGTCGAAATAACCAGCACGGGCAAGGGTAGAGTAAAAAACAGGGGATATATGTCCGTTAGATAAAAAAAATAAATCCTCTTCAACCCCATCCATAGAAAAGGGTTGCGGTTTGTGATTCATTATATGAAAATACAAGGCAGTAAAATAATCTGTGCAACCTAATGAACCTCCGGGGTGTCCACTACTACTACCATGTACCATACGCAATATATCTCTCCGGATTTGTGATGCAATTTCAGTAAGTGCTGGCATAAAAGTTTTATAAGTGATTAAACCTTTTCAATTTTAAATTTTCTCAGGTTCCCGTGCAAATGTGCAATCTTTTTATTTAAAAATTACTATGCAGAGTTATTTATACAATTTAGTGCTGAGCTCGAAACCGATAACACAAGCTTCATATACTTTTTTGAATACTTTGGTTGATATACTTATTTTTGTACCCGTAAATCCTGGAGTATGTTGAATGTGATCCTGACTGCGTCGGTTTCTTTTATTATCACCTTTTTAGCTATACCTGCCATTATAAAAATTGCAGAATTAAAAAAGTTGTATGATTTACCTGATGCAAGAAAATTACATACTAATCCTATTTCCTCATTAGGAGGTATTGGAATTTTTGGTGGTTTTTTCCTGGCATCCATACTTTCTGTTTCTTCCGGTTTACATCCTGAATTTCAATATTTTTTTGCTGCATCTTTAATCATTTTCTTTTTAGGTATCAAGGACGACTTAATGGTATTATCTGCTACCAAAAAATTTGTTGGACAAGTTATAGCGGCTGCAATACTTATTCATTTAGCTGGTATAAAAATTACCAGTATGCATGGCTTTTTAGGTTTTACTGAATTACCCGAAGCTTTTAGCCTGGCATTATCATACATCACTATAATAGTTATTATAAATGCATTTAATTTAATTGATGGAGTAGATGGATTAGCGGGAACCCTGGGAATGCTTACCATGACTATATTTGGATCTTACTTTTTCATGGTAGGCCTGGAAGCATATTCTATTCTTGCTTTTTCCCTGGCGGGCAGTTTACTGGCTTTTCTTATATTTAATTACAACCCGGCTAAGATTTTTATGGGTGATTCAGGTTCACTTGTCTTAGGATTGATAAATGCTATACTTGTAATAAAATTTATCACTATTGCCGATTCTGTTGCGGCTCCTTTCCCTATAGAATCAGCGGTTGCTGTGGGATTTGCAATACTTATGGTTCCCCTGTCAGATACTTTAAGAGTATTCAGCATTCGTATTTTTCAGGGCAGATCACCTTTTTCACCGGACAGAAACCATATTCATCATTTGTTGTTAGACAGGGGTTTGAATCATAAATATGTAACGCTATCCTGCCTTTTGTTGAACATGTTTTTTATTACAGTTGCATATTTCGGAAGAGCTCTTGGTCCTACCTGGACGATGTTTACAATTGTAAGTTTATCGGTTTCGGGTTTAGGAATGCTTCTTTATCTTAAAAAACCAGTTCGCCCTGTTATAGCTCCTTATTTGAATTCAAATAAAACTATAACCGAACCTTCAGTACAGCCATTTACCAGAATAATTCCTATCAATAGTGAAGCTGCTGTAGCTGAAAATAATTAGTTCTATAACTGATCGTGCTTAAATATTAGCTGTTTAGTAGTTTTGGCTAAAAATATACCTATGTCAGAAGATGTTTCCCTTACTCTAGAGATAGCTGAAGACTCTATGAAAAAAGCTATCAATCACCTTGAAGCTGAGCTGGTTAAAATCAGGGCAGGAAAAGCAAATCCACAAATGCTGGAAGGTATCATGGTAGATTATTATGGTTCGCCTACTCCTTTAAACCAGGTTGGTAATGTAAGTGTTTTAGATGCACGTACATTAACTGTACAACCCTGGGAAAAGAATATGCTGCAGCCCATCGAACGAGCAATCATTGTATCAAATATTGGTATTAACCCTCAAAATGATGGGGTAATCATTCGACTGTTTCTACCTCCTTTAACTGAAGAAAGAAGAAAGGAGCTGGTAAAAAGGTGTCAGTCAGAAGGTGAGCATTGTAAAGTTTCAATACGAAATATCAGGAGAGATGGTATTGAAAGCATTAAAAAAGCACAGAAAAATGGTTTAAGTGAAGACGCCGCTAAAGATGCCGAAGCTGATGTACAGGAGTTGACAAATACATATATAAGTCATGTAGATAAACATCTTGAAGCAAAAGAAAAAGAAATTATGGCTATTTAATTTTTATTTGCAAGATAAACTCCTCCAAGTATCATAAATAAACATGCTATTTGTATAATAGTAACTTGTTCGCCAGCCGATACGCCCCAAAAAATAGCAACAACGGGAATGGCATATGTTACTAATGAAGCAAATAATCCACCCGCTCTTTTTATTAATACATAAAATAAAGCGGTGGCAAGGGCACTGGCTATAATGCCTAACAGAGCCGCAATTATAACTGGTATTAAAACATTATTGTTTTGCTGCAATTTAATTCCTACACCCTGGTACCATAGCAATATACCGGCAAATACTGTCATAAATGATAATGAGACAGTAGCTATATGCATTGGTTCTACTTCCTTTAAATATTTTGAAACAATATTGATATTAAAAGCATACATGAGTGTGCCCAATAAGATAAGAGATGCAAAAGCATAATTCTGTAGGCTAATACCACCTTCAGATAAACTTAAAATCACTAGTCCAATAAAACCTACAATAACACCTGTAATTTTTTTACGCCTGATTGATGATTTGAAAAATATGATACCAATTACAATTACTAATAATGGAGTTAAAGAATTTAAGATACCTGCCAGTGAGCTGTCTATTTTGTTTTCAATGGCAATGGCAAAAAGATAGGCTGGAAAAAAACTTCCAAGGAAGCCGGAAACTATAACCAATAGCAATTTACCTCTTGGAATTTTTGGTAAATGAAAAATAGAAAATGGTAGAAATACCAATCCTGCAGCAAATATTCGTATAGAACCTATTTCAATACCCGTTAATTCTTCATTTGCAATTTTCATTAAAATAAAAGAAGTACCCCAAATGACAGATAAAAATATAAATATGCTCCAGTTAATGATTTTGTGCTTCAACATATAAGCGGCAAAGATGTATAAGGTTTACATTTGAAGATTAACTGATTTTATGTTATTATCTGAAATATCAACAAAGGCACCCAAAGATTTTGATAAAAAGGAAACTAAAGAAAAAACAAATAAGATACTTAATGAGTTGGTTGAATTGCAAAAACTCCTGTATGCAGAATCAAAACATTCTGTTTTAGTGGTGCTGCAAGGTATGGATGCCAGTGGAAAAGATGGAGCTATTTCAGGAGTTTTTGGTCAGTTAAATCCGCAGGGTGTACAGGTAAAATCATTTAAAGCACCTACGGCTGAAGAATTAAGTCATGATTTTTTATGGCGTATTCACCAGCATGCACCGGGTAAAGGATATATTCAGGTCTTCAACAGAAGTCATTATGAAGATGTTTTGATAACAAGGGTGAAAGGCTGGTGTGATGATGCTACTGCAGAAAAAAGATTTGAAGCCATAAATGATTTTGAAAAATTATTGATGTTACACAACAACACCCGCATTTTCAAATTTTACCTGCATATATCAAGAGATGAACAAAGTGAGCGCTTACAGGAACGTATAACCGATCCTGCCAAACAATGGAAGTACAATGCCAAAGATTTTGAAGAAGCTGAAAGTTGGGATAAATATATGCAGATGTATGAGCAGGTATTTGATAATTCTAAGTCGGTACCATGGGTAATAGTTTCATCCGATCAAAATTGGTATAAAGAGTTTCTGATTGCTTCTACAATAAGAGATGGATTAAAAGAACTGGATATGAAATATCCTGCCAATAAAGAAA
>JACDAZ010000188.1 GCA_013695175.1 Flavisolibacter sp.
CTTTACCACCTTGCAGGCATTGATAATTAAATGTTTTTCCCCAATGCTTTAAAATTGTGGTGCACATGTAACCCAACATATTGATTCGTTTGAAGAATAGACTGTTTTATCATTTTGCGTAGATGCCGGAATATTTAATGTATTAGAAACAGAAGCAGTTGGTTATCCCATATTTGAAGTAAAAGACCAGCTATTTAATGTACCAGATTTCGTAAATAAAATAGCTAAAGCAAAGGCTTCTTCACCTGTGGAGCAAGCCGGTACCCATATCCGAATGGGATTATAGGCAGCTTTATTGTTTACAATTTTGGGTAAAATGGTTTCTTTTAAAAAATCTATGGTATCTGAATCTCTGAAAAAACAGGTTACATTAATCAGCAGGTCGTTAAATGATAAATATTTTTTATTCTGTTTTTTTTATTCTGTTCCTTCATATTTTAGTAAACGATCTTTCATCCTACTTAAACTATGATTGGTATCCTGTATTTTTTATTTCTCAACTTGTTGTTTACTTTTGATCTCTTCTAAAAAAACGCATTTGTTCTTTCTGGTTTAATGACAAAAGTTATTCACAGCTATATTCTCTGCATTTTTCTAATCTTCAGTTTAAGGTTGTGGAAAATTATTTTTCAATAAAATTGTAGTTTTTTTTAAAATTGCATTGTAAAGGCTTAAAAGTCTTTAAAAATATTAATCCATCCACCGAAGGGTTTTGGTTTCCAAAATGGAAACTATCGTGAGGGCCAGCAAACGAGGTTAAAGTGCATGTAAGATTGCTTGCAATTTATTCGGGTGTGTGGCCTCTCACAACTAATTGTCCGGCGAAAGAGGTTGTCCTAAACAGATAGCCTCTTTTCTTTGCACTACACTATTCTTAGTTTGTTGATGAAGCCTCATAAGTTATGGGTGGAGATTGCTGTAGTTGCTGCGCCGGTAAAATAACGTGAAAACGTGCACCTTTATCTTCTTCGCCTTCAGCAAAAATTACTCCATTATGATTTTGAACCACCTTATAGCAAAGTGCCAATCCTATTCCCGAACCTCCGTAAGAATCTTTGGGGTGCAGCCGCTTAAATAAACCAAATATTTGTTCAGCATGCGAGTTATTAAAACCAATGCCATTGTCAGCCACTTCTATTTCATAATATTTGGTATCACTAACCAAATCTTCCCTTGCTTTAATTTCTTCAGCAGGTAAAGAGCGGCATTTAATTTCTATTAAAGGCTTTCTTTCTGCAGGTACAAATTTTAAAGCATTGTTCAGCAGGTTAAAGAACAACTGGTGCATCTGCAGTGGTATAGCATCTATTGTGGGCAAACCGGCCGTTTTTATTATAGCCCGTCTTTGTGTTATCAGCAGGTCAAGATCCTGCAACACAAGCTGTAACTCTTCATTCAAACTGGTCCTTTCAAATTCCGGTTGGTCACGCAAGCTGGAATAGCCAAGGATATCTTTAATTAAAGTTCTCATCCTGGCAGAAGAAGAAAGTATTTTTTGCAATTGCTGCTTTCCTTTTTCATCCAGGTTATCATGGTTTCTTTCCCAGAGCAGGTTGCCAAATGTTTGTATTTTTCTTAGTGGCTCCTGCAAATCATGACTGGCAACATAGGCATACTGTTCCAGTTCTGCATTTGATTTTGCAAGTTCCTCTACGCTTTGCTTTAATTCCTCTTCCGATTTTTTTAGAGTAGTTATCTCATGAAAAGTTGATGTTACACCATCTTCCCTACGAGCCAGGCGTATAAAAAACCAGCGTATATCATCACCAACTTTAATGGAGTTTTCATACTCCATCATTTCACCTGTTTCCACTACCTCCTTATACCGTTCCATGCTATTATCATCCAGTTGAGTTGTAAATTCCGACAATCTTTTACCTGTTACTTGTTTTGGTTTAAATCCTAAAAGGTTTTCAATAGCCCGGTTGGCATATTCAATTTCAAAATCAACAATTTCATCTTTTTCGCGTATTGCTATAAAAGATATAATTCCATTTTGAGATGTATTTAAAATTGATTCTAAAAAACCTTCCAGCCAATTACGCTTCTTGCTCAAAAGCATTGTAAAAATAAAAATGCCAATAATGATACTTCCTGCCATCACCGTAAACAGGGTAGAAAGGATATTACTCCAACGTAAAGAATTCTGCAGATCTCTTTGCCTGTTGGTAAGCAACCGCTCTTCATAATCAACCATTAGATTTATGGTAGCAGAGATCTTAAATAAATAAGCCAGCCTCCATGCTTCCTCAGCCTGGATAATCTCATAAATATTTTTCGCAAATAAAGCATCCAGGTGGGTATTTATCAGGTTCTCCAATGAGTCTAACCGCTTTAGTTGAACAGGGTCTTGTTTTAAAAGCTCCCTTAATTCTATAAGTTCATCCGGAATTTTTTCTGCATCCATCCGGTACAGGTTATAAAAATTTTCGGCAATCACTTCAAACCTGGGGGAATAAATCTGGGCACTTTTAAATTGATTATTTAATGCTTCCAGCGAAGTAATGATGTCCTGCGTTTTATCAACAGACATGGTATAGTTGCTCATATCACTTATACTCTTGCGCTGAATTACAGCAGCAATAAGAAAAAGTATAAAAGAAAAAGCAAATAAGTATAGGGTCTGCTTTCGCATTCGGGAATGGTTAAGGGAAATGAAAATAATCAATTGCCGAAATTGCTACTGCTTTTATTGCATCATTTATACCAAAATTGTGAAAAGCAGCTTTTTATAGGTTAGAGCTCACCATCTTGCTACTATTTTAAAATTCAGCAGGCGGGGCGTAAGCCTGTTTGGCATAGAGAAAGTATTATTGGCAAAATCCTTTATCAATAAATAAGAGATTACATTGGCTCGGTCAATCATATTAAAAACCTCAAGACTTGCCCATACATTGTCAAAGTTGCGGAATGGACTACGGCTCCGGCGTGCAGCTTTGTCACCATCTAACAGCAAAGCGCTGAATCCAATATCCACTCTTATATACGGATCTATAGTAAGCGCATTCCTGTACTTTACACTTCCCGGTATATTGTACGGCAGGTTAGAGCCATAAAGCGTATGCAGGTACACTTTAAAATTTTTATTGGTGGCAAGGTAATCCTGGAAAAACATTCCTACAGTTAGTAAACGGTCTGTGGGCCTGCGCAGCCAACCTCCTTCTACTGATGTACTGTCTATTGGTTTACCCTGGTCATCAAGCGTATAATTCTGATATATATCTCCCTCGATATCTTCCTTTGTTCTCATAATGCCAAAGCTTATCCAGCTTTCTGCATCTTTTACCAGTTCACCAAACAACCGCATTTCTAAACCGGCAGCATAAGCTTTTGCCATGTTTTCTCCAAAATAACGGACCCTCACATTATCAATATCATAAGGCACCACATTGGTCATATGTTTGTAATACGCTTCTGCTGTAAACCTTAAGGTTCTGTCCCACCCCATAAAATTATAATCTAAACCTGCCACCCCCTGCCAGCTTCTTTGTGCTTTTACCCCTGTATTTACAG
>JACDAZ010000243.1 GCA_013695175.1 Flavisolibacter sp.
CACTAACTTTTGGATAAGCTTTCTGTTGACAAACGATTATTCAAAAATTGACCATCTCTTTTCAAGCGAAAACATTGTACTTCTTTTTAGCCAGGAACTTATTGACGAATTTATTGAAGTCGCACAAAGGAATCATAAATAATAAACACAACCAAATGCCAACTGCTGCTCCTGTTTCGCCAAACGAATGAAAGTCTTACTTTGAGCGTCCGTCACCACTTCTTCTCCTCAATACTCTCTAAAATATTATAATAGCTTACGTACCGGTCTTCATCTATTTCACCATCTCTTACGGCCTTTTTTACAGCGCAGTCCACTTCATTTATATGCAAACAATTATTGAACTGGCAGTTGTTCTGCACCCTGCGCATTTCAGGAAAATAACCGGATAACTCTGTCCTTTCTAAATCCACCATTCCAAATTCCCTCATACCGGGTGTATCTATGATACTGCCACCACCAGGCAAATCGTACATTTCTGCAAACGTAGTAGTATGCATTCCTTTCCCACTCCACCCGCTTACATCCTTTGTTTTTAATGCAGCCTCCGGAAGTATCACATTTATAAAAGATGATTTACCTACACCACTATGACCGCTGATCAAAGTTGTTTTATCCGCAAACAAACCTGCCACTTCACTGATGCCGGTTTTATCTTTTACACTGATTGCTTTTACATTGTAGCCAATCTTCATGTACATATCCCTGAAGGCTTCATATTTCTGTACATCTTTGGGTTTGTACAGATCATATTTATTAAAAACAATAACGGCCGGAACATGATACATTTCTGAAGCCACCAAAAAACGATCTATAAAACCCTGAGAAGTACGTGGTTCTTTTACTGTTGCCAGCAACATGCTCTGATCAAGATTGGCTGCAACAATATGATGCTGGTGTTTATGCCGTGGCGACTGCCTGTTGATATAATTACGCCTGTCGTAAATGCGTGTTATGATCACAGAAGCCTCATTTTCATTCTCTGTTTCTATATCCACTACATCACCCACAGCAACAGGATTTGTGGAAGTAATTCCATCTAATTTAAAAATTCCTTTCATCCGGGCATTCCAGAATTTACCTATTTCATCTTTTACAGAATACCAACTGCCTGTTGATTTGTAAACAACACCTTTTGCCATTATGGGAAAGTACGTAATAAAGTATATTTCAAAACTAAGGAGAGGGCAATAAAAAATATAGCAGCAAGTAATGGATACACGAACTGATCATCGTACCGCGTTTGCGTTGTTACTTCCACTTCTGTTTTTTCCAGCCTGTCAATACGATCGTATATAAGTTGAAGGCCTTCTTTATTAGTGGCTCTGAAGTATTCACCACCTGTTTCGCGGGCAATTCTTCTCAACAGGTCTTCATCTATAAAAGGTGTGTTGCGGCTGTATCGCACACCGGGATTCATTTCACTTACTGCAGTTGCATATTCAGCACCCATACCAATGGCATATACTTTTACGTTTTTTGCTTTGGCAATTCCCAATGCAGTTATCGGATCAATGATGCGTGTATCGGGTGCTTCTTCTTTACCATCGGTTAATAAAATAACTACTTTACTTTTTGACTTGCCTGCTTCCAGTCTTTGTACAGAAGTGGCCAGTCCTTCACCTATCAGTGTACCATCTTCCAGCATACCACTTTTGATACTGATGATCTGCAGCATCAGGTTTTCATGATCGTTTGATAATGGATATTGCGTATAACTTTCACCTGAAAAAATAACCAGTCCTATTTGATCTACAGGACGTGCCCGCACAAAATCAAGTGCAATTTCTTTTGCCACTTCCAAACGGTTTGGTTTAAAATCCGGCGCCAGCATACTGCCACTCACATCCATTGCCATTACTATATCAATTCCCTCTCCCCTTGTTTTACTTCTCACATCTTCCAGCTGCGGACGTGCCAGTGCAAGAATAATACAACCCAAAGCAAGCAACTGCAACCAGAATGGAAAATTAATCCATGCATTTTTTGCTGTTTTAACACGGAAGGTTTGAATGGTGGTAACCCTGAATGCAGCTTTTAAAGTACGTGCCATACGCAACCTGATAAGTGCAATTACAGGCAGCATGAGCAGGAAAGGTAACACCCACTCATTGGCAAAACTTATATTTTCAAACCACTCGTATAACATATCAGGCAACTCCAACGGCAGCTTGTTTAGTGTTTTTTTCTAAAGACATAATTGCTTCTCTTATTGTTTCCAGTGCAAGATCATCATCCCCTTTATCCGGATGAAACTTTGCATACTTTACAAGATCACTTAACCGCAACGTTTGTAATAGTGTATTCGTTTGTGCAGATGACAAATGAGCATCGCTAAAATAAATTACCAGGTCATCTGTAGTTTTTGAAAACGACTGAACCCCTCTTCTTTTATTTAAATAGTTTCTTAAAATCTGCACCAGTTCTGTATAGAATATTTTTGGCTCCGGGTGTTCTTTCTTCAGTTTTTCCAGTTGCTTTAATGATTGCTTATAAACACTTGTATCAGGAACAAATTCAGCTTCCATTTTTTTCTTTCTCTTTGGAAATAAGAGAGAAAATATACTGATCAGCAAAGCCACCAAAATAAGATACCAGTGCCATTTTGGAATTTTTTCTGCAGGCACTTCTATAATATCTTTCACATCATGATATGGCTGGCTGGGATCAAAAGGAGAAAAACCAACTTCTACGGGAATAGGTGTTGTTCTAAATCCCGATATTCTGAAAGAAGGAATCACTCTTGATCCACTGTCCCAGCTGGTGATGGTAAATGTTTGCCTGAAGATAACATGTGTTACATCCTGTATCGTATCAATTTTTGATTTGGATAAAATTTCAAAATGCGGAAATGAATCCAGTTCTATCCACTCAGGTGAAATTGTTTTTGGTATCAGGGCCTGCAGCCTTAACTCTATTTGCTCGCCAATAACAATTTTTTGTTTATCTGCTTCAGCTTTTGCCTCCTGCGACAAAGCCTGAAAAGAGAAAATAAATAGTATTGCTAATATGAATGTGAATCTTGTAATCATCCTTTGTTCCTGCTCATAAAAAATTGTTGCAGCACTTTTACATAATCTTCATCTGTACGTACATGAAGTAAACTGGAACCTGTTTTTTTAAATATTGTTGTACTGAAATCTGTAATCCTGAAAAACTCTTTTTCATAATCGTGACGCACTAATTTGCTGTTTGTATTTACCCATCTCTGTTCTCCTGTTTCCGGGTCTTCCACACGTATCATTCCCATCTTTGGAAGCTTCCTGTCCATAGGATCGTAAATCTTTACGCCAATTACATCATGCTTTAATGCAGATATACGCAAGGGATCTGCATAATTGGTATCAATAAAATCACTTAGTATAAAAGCCACACTTCGTTGCCTTGTGGTATTGCTGAACATTTTTAAAGCTGCAGCAAGCTTAGTGGGTTTTTGTACCGATTCAGCAGCTAAAAGCTGGCGTACAATATACAATGCATGTTGCTTTCCTTTTTTGGGAGGAACATATTTTTCCACCTTATCACTGTACAAAATCAAACCCACTTTATCGCCATTGTTGATGGCTGAAAAAGTAAGAACGGATGCTATTTCTGTTGACAGATCTTTTTTATTAGAATTTACGGTACCAAACATGGTACTGGCGCTGATGTCAACCAGCAGCATCACAGTGAGTTCTCTCTCCTCTTCAAATATTTTACTGAACGGATGTCCAAACCTTGCTGATACATTCCAATCAATAAATCGAATATCATCACCGGGAGCATATTCACGAACTTCTTTGAACGACATACCCTTTCCCTTAAACGCACTGTGGTATTCACCGGTAAAAAGATCTGTGGTTAATTTCTTACTCTTGATCTCCAGAATGCGAACCCTTTTTAATATTTCTTCAGTGGTTAACATGGATCAACTAGGGTAAATTAATTTTATTAATGATCTCATTCAATAGCATTTCTGAATTTACATTTTCTGCTTCTGCTTCATATGTGAGTCCAATCCTGTGACGAAGTACATCCACACAAATAGCCCTGATATCTTCCGGAATGACATAACCTCTTTTATTTAAAAATGCCTGCGCTTTGGATGCAATTGCCAGGTTGATGCTTCCTCTTGGTGATGATCCATAAGAGATCAATGGTTTTAGTTTGTCAAGGTTATATTCATCAGGACGACGCGTAGCAAAAACAATATCTAAAATATATTGTTCCACTTTTTCATCCATATATACATCTCTTACCAATTGCCTTGCATTATTGATTTCCTGTACCGACACCACCTGGTGTATTGTAGGTACGGTTAATCCTTGTACATTTTGCCGTATAATCAATTGCTCTTCCTTCCTGCTTGGATAACCAACTACCACTTTCATGATGAAACGGTCTACCTGGGCTTCAGGTAAGGGATAGGTTCCCTCCTGTTCCAAAGGATTTTGTGTTGCCAAAACCAGGAAAGGCTCATCAAGTTTATATGTTGTATCACCAATGGTTACCTGGCGTTCCTGCATGGCTTCCAGTAAGGCACTTTGCACTTTGGCAGGGGCACGGTTAATTTCATCAGCCAAAATAAAATTAGCAAAAATGGGTCCTTTACGAACTATAAATTCATTACGCTGCTGGTTATAGATCATAGTACCAATCAAATCGGCAGGCAACAGATCAGGTGTAAACTGGATACGGCTGAATTTTGCATGAATAGCCTGTGCCAGTGATTTAATGGTGAGGGTTTTTGCCAGCCCCGGAACACCTTCTAATAATACGTGTCCGTTACTTAATAAACCAATCAGCAGGCGGTCCATCATATAATGCTGACCAACAATCATTTTACCTACTTCAGCTCTTAAAACATCTATAAATCGTCCTGCATATGCTATACGGTCATTTAACTGTCTTATTTCTTCTGCGGTCTGGGGCATAATTTAATAATTGTATGAGAGCAAAACTCAGGCATTTGCAAATTTGCTGCCGTTTATCCTGCTTAAATCATTGGACTTTGCTAATTAACGAAAATAAACAGAGATTTATATATAGGTGGAACTAATCTTTACGTTTAAAGTAATTCTACTTAAGAATAATTCAGGATTTACTATTGTATAAAAGTTATAGGTGATGTTATTTTTATTAAGATTAAAATTGTGACCACTGATTATTGATACCATTATGAAGACATCATATTTATTTGTATCGTTTTTACTACTACTGTTCTATTCTTTATATGGCTGTAAAAAAGATTACAGCAAAGAAGGTGGAGAACCCTTAAGTTCAATAAACTGCATCAATTGCACTTACCTGCCTTTATGTGACAGTTCTCAATTTGTATATATAGATTCTGTTGCCGGTGTTGTGGATACAACAAGAAATGAAATGTTCATCTTAGGTGATACTTTAATCAATTCAAAAAAGTTTTACAAGGTTTCACCGCTTGCAGCTTTTAACCAGGGACTTTTTTATAATTGCGACAACCAGGAATACAAGCTGCTGATTTCTTTATCAGCTTTTGGAGTGAATATTGATTCTTTAAAAAATGTAATGCTGGGAATGATTCAGTTGCCATTTCCTGTTCCGCCGGAATTTATAAACATTCCTGATAAGCAATTGATCACTGTATTAAAAGCGAATGTTGCCGTATCAGCTAAATGGACAGACACCATTGCAAGTGCAGGAATTCCATTTGTTTATTTTGCCTTTGTTGGCATGGAACATCAGCTTCTTGAAAAGAATGTACAAAGAACTGTTCTGCAAAAAACATACAGCAATGTAATGCATGTTCAAAGTAAGCCTGTAGCCTCAATTCCCGGTGCAGACTTTCCTGTAGAATACCAGGTTGATATCTATTTTGCCAAAGATGTAGGGATCATTGAAATGGAAGTAAGGAATGCCCAAGGTGTTCAAAGCAATAGCAAGTTGCTGGAATATAAGATTAAATAACTACGAAAGATACTTCGCCACAATAGGCAACCTTCTTCCTACTCCAAAAGCTTTTGTACTTACTCTTATGATGGGGCAAAACTGGTTTCGTTTGTATTCATTTGTATTAACCAGTTTCAACACACTGTTCACCAAACCAGCATCAAAACCCTGTGCAATTATTTCTTTTGGCCCCTGTCGCAACTCAATGTACTGGTATAAAACTTTATCCAAAATTTCATAGTCAGGTAATGAGTCGCTGTCTTTTTGATTGGGTCGTAATTCAGCAGATGGTGCTTTGGATATAATGTTTAATGGAATGATCTCTTTATGTTTATTGATATAACGAGCAAGCGCATACACCTGCATTTTATACAGGTCACCAATAACACTTAAACCACCTGCCATATCACCATATAAAGTTCCATATCCGGTTGCCAGTTCACTTTTGTTGGATGTATTTAATAAAATATAATGGAACTTATTTGCCAGTGCCATTAATAAATTACCTCTTATCCTGCTTTGAATATTTTCTTCAGCCACATTAAATGCAAGATCTTTGAAAATGGGTTTGAGCGTAGTTTGAAACCCTTCAAAAATTTCTTTAATTGGTACTATATCATATTTATTTCCCAGGTTCTTACATAGTTCTTCTGCATCTGATACAGAATGGTCTGATGAAAACTCAGAAGGCATTAATAAAACATGAACATTTTCTTTACCCAATGCTTCCACTGCCAGCACCTGCACCACAGCACTGTCTATACCGCCACTGGCACCCAGTGTAGCTTTGGAAAAATTCATTTTTTTAAAATAATCTTTAATCCCTAACAACAATGCCTGGTGTATTTCATGTATATTTTTATCATCTGCCAGGTAATGAAGTGTGTCTGTTTCCTTTCCTACTTCATTGGCTGAATAATAATATTTATGTGAAACTTCAGGTGTTTCTTTTTTTATCGAAAGTTCATCCAGGTCAAACAATGCATAATCTTCATCAAAGTATTTCATCTCTTTTACCTGCCTGGCATTGATATCATAAACAAGACTGCCACCATCAAACACAACATCAGTTTGCGAACCCACTGCATTGCAATACAACATAGGAATTCCATATTTAGCAACATGTGCTTCCACTATACTGTTTCGTACCGTATCCTGTGCATAGTTATAAGGAGATGCAGAAAGATTGAGCATCACATCCGGCTTTTCCTTTATCAGTTCCTCCATGGGTGTAATGCGATACAATGGATTATCACCCAGGTTCCAGATGTCTTCACAAATAGTCACCGCAAGTTTTTTGCCTTTGAAAGGAATACAGGTTCTTGAAAAAGAGGGTTCAAAATACCGGTTTTCATCAAATACGTCATAAGTAGGTAATAACGTTTTATGGATCTCTGCCTGCACCTGTTTATCATACAGTAAAAAAGCTGCATTGAATAAATCCTTTCCTTCTACCTTCGGATTTTTTGCAGGACTCCCAATCAGCACACCAATGGTATCAGCGTGTTCTTTTATAATATCTATTGTTTGATAACACTGGTTGATGAAATCTTCAAATTCTAAAAAATCACGGGGTGGATAACCGCAAATGCAAAGTTCACAAAACAGCACCAGGTCGGCACCGGCTTCTTTTGCTTTGTTTATACCATAAATAATTTTTTTTGCATTCTCTTCAAAATTGCCAATGTGATAGTTTTGCTGCGCCAGGAAAATCTTCATCTTTGTTTAATTCTTATTTATCAAAGGTCAGAATAAATTACTAACCTTATTTTTACTTCTTATGTATAAACTTGTTTTTGTTGCAATAACTATACTATTCATTAATTGTACAAGCAGTGACAAGCCTGATGTTTCAAAAATAAATGTAGATGTAAAACTGGAAAGATTTGAGCAGGACTTCTTTAATATAGATTCCACACAGGTTGATGCGGGGCTGAATGCATTGCAAATGAAGTATCCAGGGTTTTTACCATTTTTCATTCAGCAGATATTACAATTAAACCCCGGAGATCCGCAAACACCGTCAGTTGTATCGCAAATCATTTCGGCTTATTCCCCTATACATGACAGCATAAAAGGCAAATATGGAAATTTGAAATGGCTGGAAAATGACCTTGAGCAGGCATTTAAATATGTAAAGCATTATTATCCCAATTACCAGGTACCTGATATTATCACTTATATAGGAACATTTGATGCACCCGGTGTTGTAGTTACACCAAAACACCTTGGAATTGGACTTCACCAATATGCAGGCAAAAATTTTTTTGCTTACCGTGATGACGCCATTCAGCAAATGTATCCTGCATATATCTCACGAAGGTTTGATAAAGAATATATAGTACCTAATGCCATGAAAGCAGTGGCAGATGATATTTATCCGGATGCCAGTGTTGGCAGGCCATTGATTGAGCAAATGATTGAAAAAGGAAAACACTGGTTTTTGCTCCACCGTTTTTTACCCGATGCACAGGACAGTGTAAAAACAGGGTATACCCATAAACAACTTAATTGGGTGAATTCCAATGAAGGAAATATATGGGCTTATATCACTAAAAATGAAAACATTTATACAATAGAACCACCCGTAATTCAAAATTATTTAGGGGAATCTCCGTTTACGCAGGGAATGCCTGAAGAATACGCACCGGGGAATATAGGACAATGGATTGGATGGCGAATAGTGGAACAGTTTGCTGCTAAAAATAAATTAAGCGTACAGGAAGTTTTGCAAACACCTCCTCAACAAATTTTTGAAGGAGCTGCTTACAGACCAAAATAGCCTGAGAATAATTAATTTATTTTAAAAGGTGCAATCATATCAAAGCACGGAATCTTTACATTAAAGACCTGTTTAGTTTGTAAGTTCTCCATCAGGTAGGTTCCGCACATGCGTCCCATTTCTGTATGAAGGTTACAACCACTTACATACTGATAGTCTTCGCCGCTTGTAATTACCGGTTGCATTCCAACAACACCTTCTCCTTCTACTTCTCTTCTGCTGCCATCGCTGTCAAAGATGTGCCAGTGACGACTGTGAAGTTTCACCGGGAAATCATTATGATTTTCGATAGTAATGCGGTACGCAAACATGAATTCTGATTGTAGCGGATTAGAATAATCTTGCTGGTAAAACGTTTCCACGCTAATCTTTACACCTTCCGAAATTTTACTTACCATGACACAATTTTAGTACATCTAATTCAAAGTTCTTACCATAAAAAATATAAGATGTAGAAGTACAATAGTTTCCACAAAATGAATTCCTGAGTTCATCAAATCTTTGAATACAATGCTGAGGAGGTAAAATAGTCTTTTTCATGAACCAATAATTACTTAAATCGTTCAATTCCAATAAATTAACTTTTAATATCAAGTGTAATTATGAAAAGCCTTCTTAAATTATGGCTCCATTAAAGTATTTGATTGAAAATAATAAGAATCTAAACTCACAAAGTTAAATTTCAGTTTTATTCGGGAAAGATTTTTAAAGCTTTTATATATAAAACTATTGTTGTTTATTAAAAAGCACATCAATAACACATTAGCTGGCACATGAAAATAAAGTTGCCTAAAATCTAAAGAATATTGCTGAAACACCTGCTCTTAATTGAGCATTTGGTTACACAAGATGTGGTGGAGATTGTTGGTACCGGCTGCAAAAATGTTATCAACCAAAGTGGCCTGCCTTTCCTCAGGCAGATTTCCAACTGCAATTTTTTAATTATTTCCTTCACTTGTAATTTTAAAAAATGCTACAGGTTGAATCATCCACATTGACAAAAACTTAAATTTATTAAATGAAATCTACTAATGAAATAGCAAACCGTTTTAGAGAAGTTATTCTTAATGGAACCTGGATTGCCAACACCAATTTTAAACATCAACTGGCAGATCTAAATTGGGAAATAGCAACAACAAAGGTTAATTCATTAAATACCATAGCAGTTCTGGCCCAACATATTCACTACTATATAAACGGAATAAAAAATGTTTTTAAGGGTGGAAGTCTTGACATAAAAGATAAATACAGTTTTGATTTTGCACCAATTCAATCTCAATATCAGTGGGATGAATTTTTAAAAAGGTTTTGGAATGACGCAGAAGAGTTTGCTTCTTTGATTGAACAAATACCTGAAGAAAAATTAAAGGAAGTGTTTATTGACGAAAAATATGGAACCTACCAAAGAAACATTGACGGGATGATTGAGCATAGCTATTATCATTTAGGACAAATAGTATTGATTAAAAAGAAGATAATAAATAGTAAGTGAGTATAAAGCAAAAGCGGCTTTCGCCGCTTTTGCTTTTCATAGATGTGAATCAGAATTTCGCGCCTACGCTAACAAAAAATGTTCTTCCATCAGCAGGTAACAAACCAGGTCCGGGGTAACCACCCGCACGACGTGTGAAATAATTTTTATCGAATAAATTATTTACACCAGATTTAATATTCAGCTTTTCAGAAAATTTATAGGTAGCTGTAAGATCAGTAACAACATAAGAAGGTATTAAGCCATTTTGTGCATTGATAGTTGGTGTCAGCGTGTTATTGGCATCACTGAATGTTTCACTCACATAATTCACCTGCCCTGTTAACAGAAATTGTTTGTAACCTGCAGAGGCACCGGCACGTAATATATGTTCAGGTGCATTCTCTACTTTTTTACCTTTTGTATTGGCATCTTTATGGTCACCACTGTATTTAGCATCTGTATAACCATAGGATCCAAATAATATCAGGTCTGAATAAATATTTTTTGAAAATGCTCTTAAAGGATTAAACTCAACATAACCTTCAAAACCTTTACTGGTGCTGGCACCTACATTTGTTACCATTCTGTAATTGGCACCAACAGGAGATATAGTACCCACACGATTGTTGTATTGCAGGTAAAAACTGCTTACATCAAATTGAAGGAAGTCTTTCACTTTACCCCTGTAGCCAAAATCTATATTATATCCTTTGGCATCTTTTAAATTGGGATCAATAACATCGGTGGTTGGTGGTGCCTGCAGGTTTGCAAATTGTATAGGGCGGTAAGCCTGTGTATAATTAGCATAAAACTCTGTATTGTCCGAAGTATGAAATTCTGCTCCCACCCCTGCAAGTAAAAAGCTGCGGCTTCTTGTTACATCCTGTAATATAATAGCATCGCCTGTAGATGTAAAACCATTTCTTCCGGATGCGGAACCTTCAAGCCACTCGTACCTGATACCGGGAACAATTAAAAACTTGTCAGATAACCTGAAAATATTTTCAACAAAGGCAGCTGCATTTTTTGATTCAAATTCAACATCCCTTGAATACTCACCGGTTACAGAAACATCATAGTTTGTACCTGTTGTTCCTTTTCCATCTGCCCTCCGGTATGTGGTTCCTGTGTATAATCTGACACCACCTGAAACTGTATTTTCAAAACCGCCAATGTTATAATCAGTAATAATCCGGCTCTCCATTGCATAATTCCTGTACTGATCTATTTGAACTGCACGATTATTATATTCTCTTGTTACAGCATTTATGCTGTCTTTAATATGAATGCCTTGCATAAAGCCAACACTGCTTCTGTCGCCGATGGTTGCAAAGATCTTCGTATTCCACTTTGCTTTATCATTAAAATAATAATTGGCAATCAGTGCAGGTGTAGTCCATTTAATGTCAAACCAGTTACGGTTGCGTAAGCTTTGTTGCGGATCATCTTCAAATTGTGCGTCAGTTAATCCACCCGGCTGCTGGCTCCTGATGTGCGAATGCATTAATTCTGCAGAGAGTGAAAACTTTTTACTGATAGAATAAGTTACTGTTCCATATCCGGCATTGGTATAGTAACTGCTGTTCTCCCTCCATCCATCACCGTTGCGGTGATCGAAGAAAGAATAATAATGCACTTTATTTGTTTGCCCGCCTATGGCATTGTAGGAATTAAATAAATTATTACTTCCAATTGTTTGTTGTGTTTCAAATTCAAAAGGTTTTTTGATCTCGCTGCCATTGCGCAAAATATAATTTACAAGCCCTCCAAATTGTGGCCCATATTGTAAAGAACCTTGTCCGCGGACTACTTCAATTCTTTGCACTGCCTGTAACTGAGGATTGTAATATGCTTCCGGATAGCCAAAAGGGTCAGCAGAAATATCATATCCGTTCTGGCGAACATTAAACTCCCAACTTCTGTTGGGACTTAACCCGCGGGCCGCTATACCAATCTGTATTCCACTTGGGTCACTTTCCCAAATATGGATACCCGGTATTTTAGCCATTACCTGGCGCATGGTATTGTTTACCACATTTCCCTGCACATTATCTAAAACTATAAGCGCATTTTTTTTACCAGCGTAAATAGAGGTGCCCACAACTTCTGGCAATTGGTGATAATCACTTTTACTGGCACGACCTACAACTGTAATTTCTGATAAATATTTATGCGTGGGTTTTGTAGAATCATCATGAAATATTTGTTCAGTTTTTTGAGCCGAAACTGTTAAACTCACTAACACTAAACCTAAAACGATCAACTTTCTCATTCTTTTGATATTCGGTTGCAAAAGTGCCTCAACAAAAATTGCAGTACTTACGCAATAAGGAAAAGATTTTTACGGAAGCCGCAAAATTCATCGCCACAGGGGTTTAAAAAGATGATTGTGATCATTAAAAGTAAAAGATGACAATTCTTTGACACTTACAAAATTTTTCACAATGATATAAATCAGTTTGAATACAATCTCAAATCAGGTTTGGCACCGGCAGGTTCTTTTAGTTTTACGCCATGTTAACTGAAGTAAGTCCCTTATTGGTAAGAAAATATAACCAGGCTATACCACGGTATACCAGTTATCCTACTGTACCAAACTGGAACAATACAATGACTGAAGAAACCTGGAAAGAATCTTTTCATAAAAAGTTTGATGAAGTAAATCATACCAATGGAATCAGCATTTATATACACTTACCATTTTGTGAATCCTTATGTACCTACTGCGGTTGCAATAAAAAAATAACCACCAATCATTCGGTAGAAGATCCCTATATAGCAGCTTTAGAAAAAGAATGGAAGATTTATAAAAAGCTGATGAATCAAACACCGGTGATAAGAGAGATTCATTTAGGTGGTGGCACTCCCACTTTTTTTTCTTCAAAAAATTTAAAAAAAATAATTAATACCATATTAAAAGACAGCATTGTTCACCCGCAGCACGAATTCAGTATTGAAGGACATCCTAATAATACCACCGAAGCACACCTTAAAACGTTATACTACCTTGGATTCAGAAGAATAAGCTTTGGTGTGCAGGATAATGATCCGGAAGTGCAAAGAGTTATAAACAGGATTCAGCCATTTGAAAATGTTGCCAGGGCCACAGAAAATGCCCGTAAAGTTGGATATACATCCGTCAATTTTGACCTGATTTATGGATTACCAAAACAAAACCTGGCAAGTATAGAAAGAACAATCAACCAGGTGCTTACCCTGCAACCGGATCGTATAGCATTTTACAGTTATGCGCATGTGCCCTGGACCAGTAAAGGGCAAAGATTATTTGATGAAAATGACCTGCCTTCTGCAGAAGATAAAATTTTATTGTACCTCAAAGGAAAATCCATGCTCATGAGCAATGGTTATTTTGATATTGGCATGGATCATTTTTCATTACCACACGATGAACTTTATACTTCATGGAAATCAGGAAAATTGCACCGCAATTTTATGGGTTATACAACTCATAAAAGTGGTTTGCTGCTTGGTTTGGGAGTATCCAGCATCAGCGATGCAACAATTGCCTATGCTCAAAATGAAAAACAACTTCAGAAATATTACGAAAAAATAGCAATGGGTGTTTTACCCTTAACAAAAGGATGCACTTTATCTGAAGAAGACCTTGCCTTTAAACAATATATACTGGATATTGCCTGTAAAGCAAAGACTATTTTACAGCCAGAACATCTGCCGCTTTTAAAAGAATACAGTTTTCCAAAACTAAAGCAGTTTGATACCGATGGTTTAATAAAATGGAACGAAGAAGGACTTGAACTTACTGAGCAGGGACATTTTTTTATCCGGAATATTTGCAGCGCTTTTGATTTGTACCTGGCAAGAAATACTAAAGAAGAAAACCAGATCTTTAGTAAGGCAATTTAGATAAAGTACTAGTGTCGAACAAAATGCGTGAAATAATTAGTTTTTCCTTTTCCCGTTGAGAAAGAAGAATTTGCAGGTTAGGTAGCCGGCTGCATTACTACTATTTTGCTTTTGTTGCTACGCTCAGTTCATCGTTCTTCTTTTAATGAAGCAAAGCCCGAACAGCTTTAATCAAATTGTCAGGCTTTTCTATACGACTTGTAAATTTTTATAGCGCTCATTAAAACAATAATAAAAGCGACCAAGCCAATTAATCCCCACATCCAGCTCATAGTTTGTTTTACAGAAGCCAGCATTATTATAGCTACTAAAAAAATGGTAGCAACTTCATTCCATATTCTCAGTTGTTGAGAAGAATATTTGAAAAAATTATTTTTAAGTTGTTGTTTATACAAAACGTGCAGTGTAAAATGATATACATATAATAGCAGTACAAAGATTAATTTAATAAGCAGCCATCGTCCACCGGGTGAAAAAATATCCCAGTTCCCCGAAAACCAAACCCAGGGTCCAAAAATGAGAGTAAGAATGGCAGAAGGCCAGGTTATTCCCAGCCACAACCTTTTAATCATTATTGCAAACTGGTTTTGCAAAATCGATCTTTCAGGTTCTCCCTTCTCATTAGCTTCGGTATTATATATAAACAACCTAACTATATAAAACATACCCGCAAACCAAGTAACAATGAAGATGATATGGAGGGCTTTGAGGTAGAAATACATTATGGTCAATTGTCAATGCTTAGACCTGGGATCTATCATCACTGTTAATATTTTAAAACAAGTAATCATTAATCTTCCTAATTCTTCAATCTAAATCAATTCTAAATAATTTAATTCTTTGGCAATATCTAAAGCTGCATCAATTTCAATTAATGATCCTCTTGATATTTCATAATATCGTTTTCTTTCCTGTTCTGATTTTCTGGATGAACCTTGAGCAATATTCAGATGTACTGATAATGCAGCCCGCCTGATTTGTGTTACCATATTAAATTTTTCTGCAGCAGGAAGTGCATTCGATAATTTATAAACTTCCACCACAAATTTTTGAGAAGCCTGGTATAAATCCAGCTTTTGATGGTTTAAGGTTAAAAACATGAGATTTGATGTTAAAAAATCTAATATAATCTATCCACTCATTTACCATTCACTATTCACCATTCACCTTTTTGATCCACTTCGCCAATGTCTCTATCCAAAGCGGATGCACATTTAAACATGGTATCAATTCAAAACTCTCACCACCGGCATGCATAAAAGATTCCCTGCCTTCTTCTCCAATTTCTTCAATGGTTTCCAGGCAATCACTTACAAAAGCAGGACAAACAACAAGCAGTTTTTTTACACCTTCTTTTGGCAACTCCTCTAAACGGGCTGCTGTATAAGGTTGCAACCAGGGATCTTTACCTAATCTTGATTGAAATGAAAAACCAATTTTTTCTTTAGGAATAGACAGTTTATCTGCTACTAATTGTGTTGTGGTCCAGCACTGGTGGCGGTAACAGAAATCATGTGCCGGCGATGGCACTTCGCAGCAATTCACCACTTTTAAACAATGCTTACCTGTCGGATCACATTTTAATATATGTCGCTCCGGTATACCATGATAAGAAAATAAAATCTGGTCATAATCCTGCTGCAAATAAGGCTGAATGGTTTCACACAATGCTTCAATAAAATCTGATTCATTATAAAAAGGTTTTATAAATGTGAGTTTGAAGTCATACTTGTATTTTTTATGATGCTCTTTTGCATATTCCACTGCTGTTTCATAACTGCTCATGGCATAATGCGGGTACAGAGGTACCACAATTACTTCTTCCAAATCAGGATTGTTCTTCACCAATTCTTCATAAGCATCTTTTGGAGAAGGTGATCCATAACGCATAGCTATTGTTACGGGTTCATCAATTTCTTTAGCTAATGCTTTTTGCTGTTGTTTAGAAATTACAATAAGTGGTGATCCTTTATCTGTCCAGATAGTTTTGTATGCCTTAGCAGATTTAGGAGCACGAAAAGGAACAATAATTCCCCTTACCAATAAAGTGCGAAGTAACCAGGGCTTATCAATTACACGTTTATCCATTAAAAATTCATTGAGGTAACGTCTTACGTCTTTCACCTCTGTCGAATCCGGGGATCCCAGGTTCATTAAAACAACTGCTTTTTTCATTTTTGTAGTGGGCAAATGTACAGAGTCAATAACAACTCATGTCTGAAATAGATCATTTCATTTTTTTAAAAACACAACCTGATCAAAATCATTTATTCAAATGACATTGCAATGACATTGTTTTTCGGTTGTCGTTTGCTGCACATTTATTTTTGCACTGAAGATTGACAAGCAGAGCATGAACCATTACTTTAAGAATATTTCTAATTTTTTTGTTGCCGGTATCAATTATAAAAAATCTGATACTTCCACAAGGGGTGAGTTTGCTATCAACCACGATCAGTACAAAAAGATTTTAAATAAGGCTACAGAACAGGGTTTAAATGAAATTTTTATTCTTTCTACCTGCAACCGTACTGAAATTTATGGTTTTGCTTACTGTGCTCACCAGCTTATAGAACTTTTATGTTCTGAAACTGTGGGTGATTATGAAACTTTTAAATCTGTTGCCTATATGAAAAATGGTGCAGATGCCATAGAACATGTTTTTAATGTAGGCGCCGGGCTCGACTCACAGATTTTAGGCGATTATGAAATTGTAGGTCAACTAAAGGCAGCAGTGAAATTTTCAAAAAATGAAGGTTTTGTTAGTGCTTTTAC
>JACDAZ010000244.1 GCA_013695175.1 Flavisolibacter sp.
TTTATACTTCAGCATTAATGCATAAAAAAAGAGGCTCGATTGAGCCCCGGTATTTTTCATAGCCAACCAAGAAGGATTTTAAAAACGGCGGTGGCCGCATATTAGCAAAGACAATGCCATTTGCTTCTTATGCTAATTGATTTCTAAAAATTCAATTGATATAAATAAAAAACCCACTGAAATAGTGGGTCTTATTAAATATAATATTAATGCTACGCTGAAACTTTTCCTTTTGATTTTGCTATTACTTCTTCTGCTATACTAATTGGAGCAGGATTGTAATGTGAAAATTCCATAGTAGATGATGCACGACCTGAAGAAAGTGATCGTAACTGTGTTACATAACCGAACATTTCACTTAGAGGTACTTTAGCTTTAATAACCTGTACACCGGCTCTTGTATCCATTCCTTCCATCATTCCGCGGCGACGGTTCAAGTCACCAGTTACATCACCCATATACTGATCCGGAGTTAAAACCTCCACTCTCATGATAGGTTCTAACAATACAGGTTTTGCTTTTCTGGCAGCTTCACGAAATCCTTGTTTAGCACAAAGTTCAAATGACATAGAATCAGAATCTACGGCGTGGAAACTCCCATCATGTATACGAATTTTCATATTGTCAACCGGATAACTTGCAAGTACACCAGTATCCATAGATGATTCGAAACCTTTTTGTATTGCCGGAATAAATTCACGTGGAATAGAACCTCCAAAGATGTCATTGACAAATTGGAAGTTTTTATCAGGATTTGCTTCTTTCCAATCTGCATCAATAGGTCCTAATTCAAACATGATATCAGCAAACTTACCTCTACCACCTGATTGCTTTTTAAGCACTTCCCTGTGATCGATTTTATTTTGAAAAGCTTCTTTATATGCAACTTGCGGGGCACCCTGGTTTACTTCTACTTTGAATTCCCTGCGCATACGATCAACAATGATCTCCAAATGAAGTTCACCCATACCACTTAAAATGGTTTGACCGGAATCTTCATCTGTTTTTACACGCAACGTTGGATCTTCCTCAACAAGTTTAGAAATTGCCATTCCCATTTTATCTACGTCTGCCTGTGTTTTTGGTTCAACAGCCACAGAAATTACCGGCTCCGGAATAAACATATTTTCCAATACTATGGGATGATTTTCATCGCACAGCGTATCTCCGGTTTTTATTTCTTTAAATCCAACAGCAGCGCCAATATCACCTGCCTCAATAAAATCTATAGGATTTTGTTTGTTGGCAAACATTTTCATGATACGGCTGATCCTTTCCTTTTTACCACTTCTAACATTCAACACATAAGAACCTGCATCTAAATGACCGGAATAAGCACGGAAAAATGCAAGACGTCCTACAAAAGGATCTGTCATAATTTTAAAAGCCAGAGCAGCAAATGGTTCTTTCGCATTTGGTTTACGCGTTATTTCTTCGCCTGTATTAGGATCCAAGCCTTTAATATCTTCAATATCCAAAGGAGATGGTAAATAACGACATACTGCATCCAATGCAGTTTGTACACCTTTATTTTTAAATGAGGATCCGCACATCATAGGCACAATGCTTAAATCAATTGTTGCCTTACGAACCGCTTCATGTAATTCATCTTCAGTAATAGTACTAGAATCTTCAAAAAACTTTTCCAATAATTTGTCATCATATTCAGCAATAGATTCTATAAGATTCTGTCTCCAGAACTCTGCCTCTTCCTGCATGTCTTCCGGTACAGGAATTTCATCGAAAGTCATACCTTCTGTTTCCATATGCCAGATTACGCCCTTCATGGAAATTAGGTCCACGACACCTGTAAAATTATCTTCCGCACCAATTGGTAATTGAAGAGGAACAGCCTTTGCTCCCAGCATTTCTTTCACCTGGTTTACAACCATTAAAAAATCAGCACCGGAACGATCCATTTTATTTACAAAACCAATACGCGGTACACGGTATCTGTTTGCCTGGCGCCATACAGTTTCTGATTGTGGCTCTACACCATCAACGGCAGAGAATAAAGCTATCAATCCATCTAATACACGCATAGAACGTTCTACTTCTACAGTAAAATCTACGTGACCAGGAGTATCTATAATATTGAAATAATAATTTTTTGTATTAGCGTCGGCCTTGCCTTTGTTTGTAGGAAAATTCCATTGACAGCTAACAGCGGCAGAGGTGATAGTAATACCTCTTTCTTTTTCCTGTTCCATCCAGTCGGTTGTAGCAGCACCGTCATGTACTTCTCCAATCCTGTGAATCATACCGGTGTAACGTAAGATACGCTCAGTAGTAGTGGTTTTACCGGCATCGATATGTGCGGCAATCCCAAAGTTGCGTTGAAATTTTAAATCTGCCATGAGTTGTTTAGTAATTGATATAGTTGTTTATTTTTTTCGCCAGTTTATTTATTTAAATTTTTTTATTAAATAAACTAACTAACGATCAACTTTCAGCGAGATGTTATCACTTCTGAAATTGAGGGTGCAAAGGTAAGGAAATACGCTGCATTTACTAATGCATGATAAACTAAGTTTGTTAAAGAACTTCATGATATTAATTATGGTTATGACCAGTAAATTACGAGGACGGTTAAGGAAGTTTATATATTAAACTTGCTGCGCACAATTTTTGCAAATCATTAAACAATCGTAATTTCAAAACGAAAATTTAATTAACCCTCACAAAACCCATTAACATGGCAAAAGCAACAAAGAAAGCGGCCAGTAAAAGTTCTGGCAGCAGATCTTCATCAAAAAATTCATCTGGCGGACGTAGTTCTTCTTCAAGGAGTAGCTCTTCATCGAGAGGTGGTTCTTCTTCAAGAAGTAGTTCAAAAGGTGCAACGAAAAAATCAGCATCAAAAGGTGCTACTAAAAAATCTTCATCAAAAGGTGCTACTAAAAAATCTTCATCAAAAAGGTCAGCAAGCAGAGGATTAGCTTCTGCAAGTAAAACCACTCGTTCCAGAGTAGCAGCCAAAGGCGGAAGAAGTGGATCAACATCTTCAAAACGCTCTTCTGGCGGTCGTAGCACAACTTCATCAAGAGGTGGTGCTTCAAAATCAACTTCAAGAGGTGCATCTTCGAAAGGAGCATCAAAATCAACTTCAAGAAGCGGAGCATCTAAGTCAACTTCAAGAGGTGGGGCTTCTACAAGAAGCAGATCAACATCAACCAGGAGCGGAGCTACTAAATCTTCGTCTTCACGTGGAGGTGCATCAAAATCAGCACCTTCAAAAAGAGGATCATCGTCTTCCAGGAGTGGAGCATCTAAATCTTCATCTTCAAAAGGCGGTTCTTCATCTTCACGCGGAGGTGCATCAAGATCTTCATCAACAAGAGGCAGTTCTTCATCAAGAAGCGGAGCTTCTAAATCTTCTTCAAGAGGCGGCTCAACGTCACGTAGTGGAGCATCCAAATCATCATCAAGAAGTGGCTCCTCAGGCAGCAGTTCTGGCAGAGGTTTAGCATCTGCCAGCAAATCAACCCGTACCAAAGTGGCAGCTAAAAGTGGCAGATCATCTTCAGGTAGCGGTGGTTCCTCTTCATCGAGAAGTGGTTCATCTGCATCTAAAAGTTCATCTGGAGGCAGGAGCAGCGGATCTGGTAGTTCAGGTTCTTCTACCAGCAGGTCACGTGGTGGAGCAGGAACAAGAAGTGCTTCTGGTGGAAGAAGAAGCAATTCCGGAAGTAGAAGTGGTTCAGGTTCAAGTGGACGTGGAAATAATTCCAATTCTACCAGGTCTGCCTCTGATACTAATCAGTATGAAGGATCTAATCTCTCTACAGGGTCTCAAACTCCGGAAACCGCTACTAATCCGGCAACAGCAAATACAGATTCTTTTGATACCGGAGAAAGAGGTAGTGGAAGTGGTAGCTCATCAAATAATGAATAGCATTATAGCCCAAAAAAAATCCCGCTTTTTAATTAATTAGCGGGATTTTCTTTTTGAAATATATTTTATATTCTAAAGTGAGCAAAAGCTTTGTTGGCTTCAGCCATACGATGTGTATCTTCTTTCTTTTTATAAGCAGCACCTTCACCTTTACTGGCTGCAACTATTTCATTGGCAAGTTTATCAGCCATGCTACGTCCATTGCGCTCGCGACTGTAACGAATAAGCCATTTAATGCTTAAAGAAATTTTACGATCCTGACGAACTTCAGAAGGAATCTGAAATGTAGCTCCACCAATACGACGGCTACGTACTTCAACAGCAGGAGTAACATTAGCTAAAGCTCTTTTCCATACTTCATATCCATCTTCGCCAGTCTGCTTTGCTACCTTTTCCAATGAGTCGTAAAAAATATCAAAAGCAACGCTTTTTTTGCCTTCCCACATAATGTTATTTACAAAACGTGTTACCAGTTTATCATTAAACTTTGGGTCTGGAGCCAGTGGAAGTTTTTTTGCTTGTGCCTTACGCATGATTTTATTTCAGGTTTCTTAATTAATGATTATTTCTTTTTGGCTGGTGCAGCACCTTTTGCACCTGCTTTTTCTCTTTTAGTTCCATATTTAGAACGGCTTTGTTTACGATCTTTCACACCTGCTGTATCTAATGAGCCACGAACTATATGGTAACGAACACCAGGTAAATCTTTTACACGACCTCCACGGATCAATACAATAGAGTGTTCCTGTAAATTGTGTCCCTCACCTGGTATGTAGGCTATTACCTCAACTTTGTTTGTTAAACGAACTTTAGCTACTTTTCTTAGAGCTGAGTTAGGTTTTTTTGGAGTTGTTGTATACACACGGGTACAAACACCACGACGCTGCGGACAACTGTCCAAAGCCCTGGATTTACTTTTTGCACGAATGATTTCTCTTCCTTTACGTACTAATTGTTGAATAGTAGGCATTAAACTTTAAATTTTGTACCGATTTTTCGGGAGGCAAAGGTAAAGGCCTGAGCGGGAATAACCAAAAATTGAAATTTTAAATCTTTAAAATGGTTATAATTATTTCATAAACCTTTGTCTCATTGTAAACCTGGAGTGTTTTCAGGACTTTCGATGATTAGGTTTAATTTAATTAACTTTCATCATCCATCCATACTTATCTTCCCTTCTGCCTTCCCTGATGTCAGTTAACCATTTTTTTATAGTAGGCGCTGTTTTCCAATTATCAACATCAAAAGTCATCACAAAATCTTTATAGCGCAATTCCTTAATGTAAGAAATTGTAGCCGCAGTACCGGTACCAAATACTTCATATAATATCCCGGATTTATAAGAATCTATAATTTCATCAATGCTTAACCTTCTTTCTTCAACTGTAAAGCCAGCTTCCTGCAAAAGTGTTAAGGCACTGGTTCGTGTAACACCGGCAAGGATGGTTCCTAATTCTAATCCTGGTGTAATAGCTTTGTCTCCTATAATAAAAATCACATTCATTGTTCCGATTTCCTGAACATATTTATGTTCAAACGCATCGGTCCACAAAACCTGGTCGTACCCTTTCTTTTTTGCCTGGGCTGTTGCATACATGGCCGTACCGTAATTTCCAGCAGCTTTTACAT
>JACDAZ010000246.1 GCA_013695175.1 Flavisolibacter sp.
GCCTCCAGTTCATTATTTTTTATTATTACGCTGATTGTTCCTCCTTCCTGCGCCTGTGAAGACAAGTTAAAAAGAAAGACCAATAAGGGGAGAACCAGATGCTTCATAAATCTTTTTGAGAGTCCAAAGATAATATATTTGGGATACCAAATATTTTTCTTTTGATTATCCTGCTAATTTTGTGCCATGTCCCATTTTACCAAGCAGGTTGAGGAAAATTATTTAAAGGCACTTTTTAAATTGAAAAGCCGTGAAATAAAAAAGGTGAATAATATTGCCCTGGCTACTTATATGGAGCTTAACCCTGCCACAGTTTTGGAAATGATGCGCAAGCTGGCTGATAAAAATTTAGTGCAGGTTTTACCAGATAAATCCATCCAGTTAACTGAAACAGGAGAAAGAAAAGCGATATTAATCATCCGCAAACACCGTTTGTGGGAAGTGTTCCTGGTAGATAAATTAAAATATAAATGGAATGAAGTTCATGACCTGGCAGAACAATTGGAGCATATTGAATCTGACGACCTGGTAAACCGGTTGGAAGAATTTTTAAAATTTCCCGCTTTTGATCCCCATGGTGATCCTATTCCTGACAAAAACGGAAAAATTAAATTAAATGCAACCATACCACTTAATTTGGGCAAAAAAGGTAAAACATATACTGTAAAAAGTTTTGCTGAAACGGAAGATGCTTTTTTAGATTATTTAACGAATATTAATATCCAACCCGGCACCAAAATCACAGTTTTAGACTTGTACGAATATGATGGATCATCCAGTGTTCAAATCAACAACAATAAACTGCATATCAGTGAAAAAGTAGCTCAAAATATATTAGTGCAGTTAAAAAAATAGGTGGGGGTAGGCGTTGTTGGTGTTAACATTAAATTGGTAATTTCTTATTGTTCTGGCACAACTTTCTCTTTATTAAAAGAGTATTAAAACCTCACTTTATGCAAAAAATTTTTACCCTATTAGTTATTGCTTCTGCCTTTAGTACTATTACTATTGCTCAAAATCCGGTAGAAGAATCAAGAAGAGTTATTCTTGGTAAAGGAGGCTCCTCTACTTCTACTGATTCCCGTGAAGTTATTTTAGGCCGGGATGGCAGAACTAATGAAACAAATTATCCAGCTGGCACACGGGAACAACAGGTGAACCAGGTTAACAGAGAGTATAATTCAAAAATTCAATCTATCCGTAACAATCCTACTTTAACTGCTGCGGAAAAAGAAAGGATGATACGCCAGTTAGAAAATGACAGGCAAAGAAAAATAAGAGACATCAACAGAAGATATAATGAAAATAACCGTGATGACAGGGATTATAAAAAAGATAAAAGCTATAAAAATAACAATGGTAAAAAATTAGGTTGGGAAAAAGGAGTTGGAAATCCTCATAGAACGGGTTCCGGAAAAGAATTTGGTTATAACAAAAACAAGCAAAATAAAGAAGTAAATAAAGACCAAAGATCTAACGGTAACGGACAGGCTAAAGGAAAAGCTAAAGGAAAAGGAAAAAAGAATTAATCAACCAGCAATAAATTTGAACCCCCGTATTTGCGGGGTTTTTCATTTTAATTTGAAGCCTTCCAAAAATTTAGTTGTAAAATCACCTTCCCTGAATTTATCATTCTGCATCAATTGAAGATGAAAAGGAATAGTAGTTTTTATTCCTTCAATAACATATTCACTCAAAGCCCTGTACATAGTATCAATTGCTTCCTGGCGTGTTTGAGCTACAGTAATTAATTTTCCGATCATCGAATCATAATAAGGAGGAATAACATAACCGGCATACACATGGCTGTCTATACGAACTCCATGACCGCCGGGCTGATGTAATACCGTAATTTTTCCGGGAGATGGCCTGAAGTCATTATATGGATCTTCAGCATTTATGCGGCATTCTATTGCATGTAATTGTGGTTCATAATCATTACCAGAAATTCTTTCTCCAATAGCTATTTTTATTTGTTCTTTTATAAGATCATAATTAATAACTTCCTCAGTTACACAATGCTCCACCTGGATTCTTGTATTCATTTCCATGAAATAAAAATTCCGGTGTTTGTCTACTAAAAATTCAACCGTACCAACGCTTTCATAATTTATTGCAGAAGCTGCTTTTTTTGCTGCTTCACCCATTTTATACCTTAGATCGGGCGTCATAAAAGGCGAAGGTGATTCCTCTACCAATTTTTGATGCCTTCTTTGAATAGAACAATCTCTTTCACTTAAATGACATATGTTACCATACCTGTCACCGGCAATTTGTATTTCAATATGCCTTGGCTCGTCAACATATTTTTCCATGTACAAGCCATCATTCTTAAAAGATGCACCGGCTTCTGCTTTGGCATTATTATAAGCCCTTTCCATCTCACCATCTTCCCACACTATACGCATTCCTTTTCCGCCACCACCTGCAGTTGCTTTTAATATAACAGGGTAACCCATTTCTTTTGCTATACCCTTTGCTTCTTCCAAACTGTTTAACAATCCTTCACTTCCGGGTATAACAGGTACGCCGGCTTTTATCATAGTTTCTTTAGCAGTTATCTTATCTCCCATTTTATTGATCATCTCAGGGAGTGGTCCGATGAACTTTATACCATGATCTGCACATATTTGTGAGAATTTGGCATTTTCTGCCAGGAAGCCGTATCCCGGATGTATGGCATCAGCATTTGTAATTTCTGCTGCAGCCATAATGTGAGGAATATTTAGATATGATTCGCTGCTTTGAGCCTTTCCTATACATACAGCTTCATCAGCAAATTTTACATGTAAACTATCTTTATCAGCAGTTGAATAAACTGCAATTGTTTTGATGCCCATTTCCCTGCAGGTTCGAATAACACGTAACGCAATTTCACCACGATTGGCAATCAATATCTTTTTAAACACAAGAAAAAATTATAATTGTAAAATAAATTAACTCTCTCAAGTCGATTAACTAGGTTCAACAAGATATAAAGGCTGATCATATTCAACAGGTGAAGCATCTTCAACTAATATTTTTATAATCCTACCCTTTACTTCACTTTCTATTTCGTTGAACAGTTTCATAGCTTCTATAATACAAACTACTTTTCCTGGAGTAATCTCATCTCCAATTTCAACATAATAAGGTTTATCGGGTGCTGGTTTTCTATAATAAGTACCTATCATAGGACTCTTTATGGTAATGTAATTTGCATTATCAGAGGCAGTATCATTTTTGGCTTCCTCTGAATTTGCTGCTTGCGGAGAAGATGTTGAAGGTTGCTGTAACTGTTGTTGCTGAGGATATTGGTAAACAGGTGCAGGTAAGGAAGAACCCATTATTTGTGCTATTTGTTCTTCTTTCTGCCTTACAGTAATTTTAAAATCTTTTTGTTCAATTGACACTTCACCAATGTTTGAATCGTTGACCATTCTAATCAACTCCTGAATCTGTTTAAAATCCATTTGTTTCAATTTATAATATTTTTTGGTTTAAGCAGGCGGCTAAGATAGTAATAAATCAGTTTGACACTTTTACTTCAGTTTTACATATAAAAAAATAAGACGTCTATTGACGCCTTTATTTTTTATTTAATTGATTGGTTACTCTTTAACTCTTTCAACATATTCACCTGTTTTTGTATTTACCCTTATCAACTCACCTTCATTTACAAATAAAGGAACCATTACAGTGCCACCGGTTTCTACGGTTGCAGGTTTAAGCGTTCTGGTGGCAGTATCACCTCTCATTCCGGGTTCGCTATAGGTAACTAATAAAACAATTTTATCAGGCAACTCTACACTCATGGGAGATTCTGTTTCCGTATTAAATAAAACAGAAACATTGGAACCTTCTTTTAAAAACTGAGGAGCATCTACCATGGATTCAGGTACAGAAACCTGTTCAAAATTTTCATTATCCATGAAATTAAAACCGGTTTCATCTTTAAATAAATATTGATATTCCTTTCTTTCAACACGAACAGGATGTATGGCATCGCCACTGTTCCAGGTTTTTTCAATAGTACGATTATTGTCAACCCCAGTTAATTTAGCCCAAACCTTTGCAGCAGCACGTGCTGTTTTGTTCTCACCAAATTCAACAATTTTATAAAGGCTGCCGTCAAGTTTAATAATTAATCCACGACTAATATCTGATGTAGATGCCATAAAGAATGTTTTGTTTCTTGATTTTTCGGGAGGCAAAAGTAAAGTAAATAGTATCTTAAGACAAAACTGATTGCTCAGTTGCTTTTGATCATTTATCATGTTCTTCACATAAAGGTTCCATTATTCTTTTTTTCTTTGCTGATGAAATTTATTTTCTTAATCGCATTTTGCATTGTTTCCACTACAGTACTTGCACAAATAGATACCACTACACCTCCTTATAAACGATTTCCAACCCTTCCACCTATTCAATTACTTTTAAGTGATAGTACCACAAAATTTACTAAAGATGATTTTAGTAAGAAAAAGCCTGTTTTGCTGATGTTATTTAGTCCGGATTGCAGTCATTGCCAAAAAACGGCAGAAGAAATGGTTGAAAATAAAGAAAAGCTTGGGGGTTTACAGGTGGTGATGGCTACTTTACATTCCATAGAAAAAATGAATGATTTTATAACTACGTACAGGTTAAATGAGGTGCCGGGGCTGGTAATAGGAAAGGATATCTATTATATACTTCCTGGATTCTTCAATATGAAAAGCCTTCCCTTCAATGCCTTTTACAATAAAAAAGGAGAATTAATAAGAGGATTTGAAGGATCCATGAATCTAGAGAGAATATTACAGCAGTTTAAATAAGATTATTGTTGAGATGGCATCATTTTTTCACCTATAAAGCATGAAGGTGATCAGAAGTTGTTCCTCCAGGATCAGTTTAATAATTTTTATTTTATTTTTTTCGCATCAAAACATATCTGCCCAGTCCTCTTTTACTCCCTTACCTGATTCTGTTAAAGGAGATTCATCCAAAATAGTAATTGCCGGAGATCAATACAATACATCTTCTTTTCATCAATGGCTTTGGGGCAAACATTACCGTAAAGAATGGAATATTCCAGTGAAAGTAAGGTTTATAGATCTGGATTCTGCAGGTGGTGGATTAACCCCCGCCCGCTTAGGGGGCGGCAGGCAAAGCACAACGCTGCATTTAACAGGTGAAAATGGAAAACAATATGTTTTCAGAAGTATTGATAAAAGCTTTGCGGGGGCTTTACCGGAGGAATTTCATGGAACCTTTATAGAAAAGCTGGCAAATGACCAGGTGTCTACTGCTCATCCTTATGCAGCTATTACCATTCCACCTATGATAAGTGCAGCAGGTTTATACCATACAAAACCTGAGATTGTATTAATTCCTGATCATGAAAGATTAGGAGAATTCAGGGAGCAATTTGCAGGAATGCTAGTGCTTTTCGAAGAAAGGGCAGATGATGATCAATCGGATGCTGATCATTTTGGTAATACAAAAAATGCAGTTGGTACCACAAAAATGCAGGAAAAAGTTTTTGGAGATAATGATCATATGGTGGACCAGTTGTGGTATACAAAAACAAGGTTATTTGATTTGTTTGTTGGTGATTGGGGACGTCATGAAGACCAGTGGAGGTGGGCAACATTTGATGTTGGAACAAAGAAAATATACAGGCCTATTCCAAGAGACCGTGACCAGGTATTTACCATGTTTGATGGTAAATTGATGGGACTTGCTTTATCTGCTGCCGGTACACATCTAGAAAGTTTTGAAGGTACAGTAAAAGATATTGGTTACTATAATTTTCCTGCACGTAATCTTGACAGGCAATATACCAATGAACTAACAAAAAATGATTGGCTAAAACTTAGTACTGAATTACAGCAGTTGATGACTGACTCAGTTATAGAGACCGGAATAAAACAATTACCACCAGAAGTTTATCCTGTATCCGGTGAAGAAATAATCAGAAAATTAAAATCACGAAGAAATGCTTTACCCCTAATGGCTGCTGATTATTATGATTTTTTATCCAAAGAAGTAGAAATAACCGGCTCAGACAAAACTGAATATTTTCACATTAATATTTTAAGCAAACATGAAGTTGCTGTAAACGTATACAAAATCAATAAAGAAGAAGAGGTAAAAAAAGACCCGGTTTATTCAAGGATTTTTAATAATAAAGAAACAAAAGAAATTAGATTATATGGTTTAGCAGGTGATGATTTGTTTTATGCAGAAGGTGAAAAAAATAATCCTATTACCATAAGAATTATTGGAGGAGAAGGAAAAGATTCTGTAAGTGCTGCTACAGCTAAAAAAATTTATGTTTATGATGATGAAAAAAGCAGCATGGTAAGGAGTTCATCTTTAAAGCTGCATATAGCCGACGATACTTTAAAAAATAATTACCACTACGATAATTTTAAATATGATAAAAGTGGATTAAAATTTAAAGTTGGTGCTACTCTAGGTATTGGATATGG
>JACDAZ010000261.1 GCA_013695175.1 Flavisolibacter sp.
GCATAATGATAACCAATACGAAAATTATCAATGTGAATTTCTCTCCAGAAAAGTCGCCTTTCATCTTGTCCTTTGTAGATTAAACCACCATGTGGATGTATGTCAGGAATATTCATGGTTGTATCTACATAACGATATAAATCCTTATCTAACTGAACTTTGTAAATAGAATCTGAATCTAGTTTGGCAATATAAAAAAATGCCCCGCCCGGATAGTAATAATATTGCTGCTGGTTACCGGCATCATCTATTGTAGTACGCACATTACTATATCCTGTTGGCAAACGTAAAGGAGTAGAATAATTTTGTCCTCCTGCTGTATAATTAAATTCGCTCTTTCTAAAAGATTTTCTAAATAAGAAACAAGAAGAAAGAAAAAAAATAAAAAGTATTGAAATGTGTCTCATTTGTTTATTGACAGTTCTCGTAAATAATAGTTGCACCCTGTCCAACACCTACACACATAGTTGCCAGACCGTATTTAGATCGTCTACGCTTTAATTCATGTAGAAGTGTTGTTGATAACCTAACACCACTGCAACCAAGAGGATGGCCCAAAGCAATTGAACCACCATTTACGTTCAATTTGTTTTGATCCAGTTGCAGATCCTGTGCACATGCCAACACCTGTGATGCAAAAGCTTCGTTCAATTCAACCAAATCAATATTGGCAATAGAAAGACTTGCTCTTTTTAAAGCTTTTTGTGTGGCAGGCACCGGACCAATGCCCATGATGGCAGGATCTACACCGGCAACCGCCATGGAAATTACTTTTGCCAAAGGTTGAAGATTATATTTTTTTACGGCAACATCACTTGCTAACAACATGGCAGCTGCGCCATCATTAATGCCTGCGGCATTGCCTGCAGTTACGGTACCGTCTTTTACAAAAGCAGGTTTTAGTGAAGCCAGTTTTTCCATTGAAGTTTTACGTGGATGTTCATCTGTATCAAAAAGAGTTGTTGCTCCTTTTTCTCCCCGTACATCAACAGCAACAATTTCATCTTTCCACTTCCCTGCTTGCAGTGCTGCAAAATATTTTTCCTGAGAGGAAAGCGCATATTCATCCTGGGCTTCCCTGCTGATGTTCCATTGTTTGGCAACATTCTCACCTGTTTCACCCATGCTGTATGGATAGTGCATATCCTTAAGTTTATTATTAATAAACCTCCAACCTAAGGTTGTATCTACTATTTCTGTTGTGCGTTGAAAAGGAGATGTAGCTTTTGACATAACAAAAGGAGCACGGCTCATGCTTTCCACACCACAGGCAATCACGAGTTCAGCATCACTGCACATAATTTGCCTTGATGCATCCATGATAGCCTGCAAACCTGAAGCACATAAACGGTTAACAGTATTTCCCGGTATAGTCACCGGTAAGCCTGCCAGCAATGCAGCCATCCGCGCCACATTGCGGTTGTCTTCACCAGCCTGGTTGGCATCACCTGCAATTACATCTTCTATGTCGCTGGGATCAATATTTTTATTTCGTAACATGAGTTCCCTTATCACATGGGCAAGCAGATCATCAGGCCTTACTGAGCTAAGTGCTCCGCCATATTTGCCTATAGGTGTGCGAATGGTATCTATCACGTATACGTCTCTCATTGAGATGCAATATATCTAATAGAGATTAATGTAGTTTAAAATGCCTAAAAAATATACCTTGGATAAAAGACATTAACTATAAACTCTTAATTGGTAAATAATGATTAAATAGTTTAAAAAACTCACCCCTGTCATTACAAAGGAATACAGGAACAGATCGTCTGTTCCTGTTGTTTTTTATCATATTAAAAGCAATTGATCATTTAAAATAAGGAAGTTATTGGGAAGAATAACTAACAGAGAAAACTATATATCAAACTAAAGGTGTAGAAGTAAATTATTTAATTCTTATTTGCTAATTGCCCACAGGCAGCATCAATATCCTTACCGCGGCTGCGGCGCAGGCGGGCATTAACCTTATTCTTTTCCAGGTAAGCCATAAAAGCAGCCACTTTTTCTTCTGAAGGTTTTTCGAATTTGGCAAATTCAATAGGATTGTATTCAATGATATTAACAAGATCCGCAGGTACCTGACGGTAGATCTTTATCAGTTCATCAGCATCTTTCAGGCTGTCGTTGAAGTTGTTGAATAGAATATACTCCAATGTGATTTCGTTCTTGGTTTGCTTATGAAAATAATTTAATGCATCAATTATGGCTTTTAGATTATTGCTTTCATTAATGGGCATGATCTCATTGCGCTTTGTATCATTTGCTGCATGCAGTGAAAGCGCCAGCTTAAACTTTACTTTATCATCTCCCAATTGCCTGATCTGCTTGGCAACACCGGCAGTGGAAACAGTTATCCTGCGTGGACTCATTCCTAAACCATCTTCAGCAGTGATGCGGTCAATTGCTTTTAAAACGTTTTTATAGTTTAACAAAGGTTCGCCCATTCCCATAAAAACAATATTGCTTAATTTCTTTCCATAAAGCTTTTCACATTGTTGGTTAATTAGTACCACTTCATCATAGATCTCATCAAAATCAAGGTTACGTTTTCTTTCCATATAGCCGGTAGCACAAAAGCGGCAGTTTAATGAACATCCTATCTGTGAAGAAACACAGGCAGTATGACGTTTTTCTGTAGGAATTAATACGCCTTCACACAAATGGCCTTCATGAGTTTTAAAGCCGCTTTTAACAGTGCCGTCAGAACTATATTGTGTAGCACCAACCCTGAGTGCAGGCAAATAAAAATGATCACCCAGCTTTTGCCTGAGCTCTTTACTCAGGTTGGTCATGTCAGCAAAAGAGTGAGCATGTTTTTGCCACAGCCATTCCCAAACCTGCTTAGCACGGAACTTAGGTTCTCCCATTGTAAGGAAAAACTCCTGCAGTTCAGCAAAACTTAGCTGGCGAATGTTCTGTGATTTTATTTTTTGGATTTCTGACATGCGGCAGCAAAGGTAATTCAACAGCGGCTGCGGTGGTGTTAAGTGGTTTATAAGGTGTTATTATGGTTTATTTGCGCCTAATACTTGCAGTTAATATAGAATATCAAAGATGTAAGTGACTTATTCCACCTTTTGTCTTGAAACAAAAGGTGGAGCCAAAAGTTCAAGGACGATTCAATGCGAAACAATCTTTAAAGTTCATCACTCAGCTGATGAATCGTCCGGGGAAACAGTTTTTAGATTAAAAAATCTAAGTTCAAGACTCCGCTGTGTGTTATTCTCAGCAACGGGAGGCGCTGGCTTTTTCGTTATAAACTTCCGCATTGCCGAATGATATTGGTAAACGAAAATAAAGCGCTGAACCAGTCTTTGACTTTTGAGTGGTATACTACATGATTGAAGTTTGTAATTATCCTTGATCTAAAGACAGATCCAGCGCCTTATTCCGCAGTAGCTATGTACACACTGTTTCATAGGAAAA
>JACDAZ010000270.1 GCA_013695175.1 Flavisolibacter sp.
GTGATATAGATAACTTACCTATTGGTAGTAAAAGGGCTGATGTAATTTTAAGTAACTGTGTATTGAACCTTGTGCCGGATAAAGTAAAAGTTTTTTCAGAAATATACAGAGTCTTAAAAGCAGGTGGACATTTTTCAATTTCTGATATAGTTTTAGAAGGAGCTCTTCCTGATAAATTAAAAAAGGCAGCAGAATTTTATGCGGGTTGTGTGTCCGGTGCTATTCAAAAAAATATTTATTTATCATTGATAAAAAATGCAGGATTTGCAAATCTTACCATTCAAAAAGAAAAACAAATTCATATACCGGATGATATTCTCCTTGAATATTTATCTAATGAGGAATTGGATCAATTTAAAAAATCATCAGTAGGAATTTACAGTGTAACTGTATATGCTGAAAAACCATGCTGTGATCCAAATACGGGTTGCCGTTAATTGATTAATTAATCCTTATTAATTATTAATATGAATATTCAACCTGTTTCTGAAAATCAATTTCAATTAATAATTGATTTATTAATCAGGAATAATTTGCCTGTTTCAGATATAAGCTCTGAACCAGATTATTTGCTTTAATGGAAGAAAATGAACTTATAGGAAGTATTGGACTGGAAGTAAGCCAAAATAATGCTTTACTGCGAAGTTTATGTGTAGATGAAAAGCATAGGAATAAAGGAGCGGCAGTTAAACTGGTAAAATTTTTAGAAGAATTCGCTAAACAAGAAGATATTGAAAATATTTATTTATTAACTACCACGGCTGAGCAATTCTTTTCTAATCGAAATTATGTTCCGGTAGATAGAAATTCAGTTCCCTATTCAATTCAACAGACATCAGAATTTAAATCAGTTTGTCCAGCCTCAGCTACTATTATGATAAAAAAGATTATTTGCAGAGCAAGTATAGATTAAAAATAAATTAATCAATAAGCAGGTTTATTTAAATCCTTCCCGTTGGTGGCAGGGTTTTTTATTATAATACTTAAAGAAATATTTTAAATAAAATGACTACCATCCCTTTAATACTGGATTTTAAGGGCAGAGAATTAAAAGGAACCGCTATTCCACTTGAAGAAACCATTACAGATGGCGTACCTACAGCTTACGCTATAAACCTGGGAGAGGAATATATTGGTGTAATCCATTGCCATCCTGGCGGATGGAAGATGGATACATACCAGGATCCTGAAATGGTTGATGCGATTGGGGGGTTCTTACATAATTGGTCCGAATAAATTATAATCCTGCCTTAGCACTAATCTCCAACATCCTGTCAAGTGATTTTTTTGCCTGAACCCTTAAACTTTCTTCCATTAGTATCTCAGGTTGCTCGTATTTCATACACAGGTACACCTTTTCAAGCGTATTCCTCTTCATGTGAGGACAATCATTACATGCACAACTATTGTCAGGAGGAGCCGGTATGAACGTTTTAGAGGGTGCCTGCTTCATCATTTGATGAATAATTCCGGCTTCTGTAGCCACGATAAATTCTTTAGCCTCATTTTTCTGACTATACAAAAGCAATTGAGTGGTAGATCCAATAAAATCTGCTATTCTTAATATGGGTTCCTCACATTCAGGGTGTGCTATAAGTTTTGCATTCGGATGCCTGACTTTTAAACGGGTTATTTTCTCAAGACTAAATATTTCATGAACCATGCAGGCACCATTCCACAACAACATATCCCTGCCTGTTTCCTTATTAATCCAGGCCCCTAAATTTTTATCAGGTGCAAAAATTATTTTCTGATCTTTTGGAAAACTCTCCACTATCACTTTAGCATTGGAAGATGTACATATAACATCAGTTAATGCTTTTATACCTGCACTGCAGTTTATATAGGAGATTACTACATGATCAGGATGCATTTCCCTGAACTTCTTAAATAAAGGCGGTGGGCAGCTTTCGCTCAAAGAACATCCAGCCTTTAAATCAGGTATAACTACTTTTTTTGAAGGATTTAAAATTTTTGCTGTTTCTGCCATAAAATGAACCCCGGCAAAAACAATCATATCAGCCTCTGTTTTTTCAGCTTTTTGTGCCAATCCAAGACTATCACCTACATAATCAGCAATATCCTGTATATCAGGTTCCTGGTAAAGGTGTGCCAGAATAATCGCGTTCTTCTCATTCTTCAATTTTTCTATTTCTGAAAAAAGATCAAGCGTAGGGTCTATATCAACATCTAAAAATCCCTTTTCAGTAATTTCATTTTCAGCTGCTATTAACAATTCTTCAGTCATATAATAATATATAGTAGATATAAATTTATAATAGAGTCTATTACTATTAGGGCTGTGGATTAGTGGATAAATAAAGTTTTTAAAAACAGTGTTGCAAATTTGATGCTGTTATCCACAGCTTGTTACATTTCTATCAACAGTAAAGTTACTGTAGATGCTGACTCAAGTCTTCGTTTTAACACCATGTGGATTTTACGAAGTCTAATAACTATTTTCTTATAATACAAAAATAAAATTGTGAATGGGTATCTAATAAACTGTACACTGTTCACATCAGCTGGAGCCGGATACCCTACACAGAAATTTGCCAGCTAACAATACACGTTCCACCTGCGTTCCACAGAGTCTTATCCACCACCACATCCATTTAATTAACAGTATTTTCTCATCGCAGAAAAACAGTAAGGCAAAAAAAGTTTCACTTTCACGTAATCAAAAGAATAGATATTAATTAACAGCTAAAAAGCTTTAGGATTCAGGCTTTAGAGGGTTTTTCCACAATTTGTGTATAATAGCAAAACACCTATTTTTGCCTCCCTTAAAACAGGATTTTAAAAAACAACTGAAAACCACCTATGTCAGTAATACAAAGTATAAGAGATAAATATGCACGTTGGGCTGTAGTTGCAATTGCCTTAGCCCTTTTAGGTTTTATTTTAATGGATGCCTTCGCTGGCGGTAATGTGTTTGGAGGTAACTCTACAACTATAGGCAAAGTGAATGGAAAAGAAATAGATTATATAGATTTTGAAAAAAAGATCAAGGTCCAGGAAGATATGTACCGGCAGCAGGGCTATGATATGGGTGATGCAGGAAGACAACAGGTGATTGAAAGTGTATGGAATGCCGAAGTAATGGAAGTGGTTTTAAACGAACAATTCAATGAGTTAGGATTAGCCGTGAGCAGTAAAGAGATAAATGATATTTTATTTGGAAATAACCCGCCCGATGATTTAAAACAGCGCTTTTCTGATCCCAATACAGGTGTGTATAATGCAGGCGAAGCGCAACAATTTATTAATAATATTAAAAGAACAGGTCGCCCTGAGGACAAGTCGCAATTAAATAATTATGTAATTAGCCTGGAGACCAACCGGAAAATGGAGAAATACACTTCTCTAATAACAAACAGCATTTATTTTCCTAAGTGGTTTGTAGAAAAACAAATTAGCGACAACAGCCTGATTAATTCAGCTTCTTATGTTTCGGTTCCTTATACATCAATAGCAGATAGTGCCGTAAAAATTTCTGATAGCGAAATAAATGATTATATAAAATCACGTGAAAAGGAATTTGAGCAAAAAGAAGAAATGCGGTCAATTAATTATGTATTGTTTAATGCAGCCCCATCTGCAGTAGACAGTGTTACTTCATTAACTCAGATCAGTGAACTGAAACCCCAGTTTGAATCTACAAATGATGCAGAAACATTTGTTGCACAACAGGGAACCTCTATTCCTTATGCTGACGCCTATTTTGGAAGATCAAAGATCCAGGTGCCTAATAAAGATTCCATTTTTGCTTTATCCAAAGGAGGTGTTTTTGGACCCTATCTGGATCAAACAAATTATGTTCTGGCAAAAAAAATAGATGAAAAGATAATGCCGGATTCTGCAAGGGTTCGTCATATTCTTATACAAACCATGAACCCTCAAACCGGGCAACCTTTAATGGCAGACAGTGTTGCTAAAAACAGGGTTGATAGTATAAACCACGCTATTCGTGGGGGTGCTTCTTTTGAAAATATGGTTGCTCTATATTCAGACGACCAGGGGAGTAAAAATACAGGAGGCGTATATGAATGGTTTCCGCAGGGGCAAATGGTGAAGGCATTTAATGAATTTGTTTTTGAAAAACCTGTTGGTTCAAGAGATGTTGTTAAAACAGAATTTGGTTATCACCTGATTGAAGTATTAGGTCAAAAAGGCCAGGAAATGCATTATAAAATTGCTTACGTGGCTAAACCTATTGTGGCAAGCAATGAAACCGATAATGCAGCAAGTAATGCAGCCAACCAGTTTGCAGGCAATAGCCGTGACCTGAAAGCCTTTAATGAAAATTATGAAAAAGATGTTCGCGGAAGGGGGATTAATAAATTAGTAGCTCTGGATATTCGACCTGGAGATTATTCTATCTCAGGCTTAGGGAATTCACGCCAATTGGTAAAAGCAATTTTTGAGGCAGATAAAGGGGATGTATTGCAACCGCAGCGTGTAGGAGATCAATATGTAGTAGCCGCCATTATAGATGTTAATGAGGCAGGGTTACAATCTGTGGCTAAAGCCAGGGCAACCGTAGAACCGATTTTGCGTAATCGTAAAAAAGCTGAACAAATTCAAAAGCGCCTGGGAACCATAACAACCCTGGAAGCAGCATCTGCTGCAACAGCGCAATCTATTCAGAGAGCAGACAGTGTGCGTTTTGTTGGAGCCAATACAAGCTTTGGTTTTGAAGCTAAAGTTATAGGAGCCATTTTTAATCCGGAAAATTCAGGAAAAGTAATCAAAGAGGCAATTGCAGGTCAATCCGGAGTTTTTGTTTTACAACCGGGAACTATCAGTGCAACGCCGGTTGCCAATGCAGATGTGGCGCAACAACGCAGTATGATGCAGGCACAGGCCCGTCAAATGTCTATGTATCGCTCACCTGTTGAGGCTTTAAAAAACACTGCAGATATAAAAGATAACCGCTCCCGCTTTTACTAACCTTAAGAGCTAGCTAAAGTTAAAATCATATGAAAGCACTCAAGTAACTTTGAGTGCTTTCCTTTTATAAAACTGCTAGTATAATGAATGAAACCATAGTAAATAAAGTTGCCGGTAGTGGTTTGATTACTTTAAATCTTGAGGCATATTTACCTGAAGGAGAATTTTTGTCCTTTGACCTTAAGGAACACCTTTTTATGGGACTTATTTTAAAAGAAAAAGATTTTAGAGAGGCGCTTAAAACAATGGACTGGCAGCCATTTGAAAACCAGAATGTTTTTATAAACTGCACTGCAGATGCTATTATTCCTGTTTGGGCTTACATGCTGGTTACAACATATTTACAACCGGTTGCCAGAGATGTATTTGTTGGCAACGAAGCAGAAATGAAGAAGTACAAGTTTATTAAAAAACTTACGCAAATAAATGTTGAAGATTTCAGAGATCAGCGCGTTGTAATAAAAGGCTGTGGCGATGTTCAAATTGATGCATTTGCCTATGCAGAAATTACAAAACTTTTATTGCCGGTAGTAAAAACAATTATGTATGGGGAACCTTGCAGCACTGTTCCTGTTTATAAAAAAAAGTAAATGCAATATCTTTTAGGTAGTCTTTTGTTTTGTATCATGTTAACCTCCTGCAAAGGGGGTGACTCTGATGTTGTTGCAGATACCGAAGACACTGCAGGTGTTTCTTATCCACCACCACCTTTATTTGAAATTGCTGAAAGATTAGAATCAACGTCCCCATCTTTAAATGCAAATAAATTTTCTGAAGCAGGATCAAAAAGAGAAGAGGCATTTGAATTTTTTCTCATTGAGGACCAGGTGAAACCTTTTTTACCTTATTTGATATACAATACCGACAGCAGCTTTGCAGCTGATCCATTTTCATACAACTATTTATTTAATACAAGAAGTGGCAGTAAAAGAGTTGATGAAGCAGGACCTGATTTTGAAATTGGATTAATAGATGTGAAGCAACAAAAAAGAAGCAGGATCTGGTTTACAGGACCGGCAGCTTACGTTACCGATGTTTTCTGGAAAAACAAAAATGAAATAGTTGTTATTGGATTTGAACAAATAAGTCCCGATAATGGAAAACCATTTGCACACGTTATAAATATAGCAAGTGGTGAAACGAGGATGTATGAATATTCCGATACTTTAAAAATGTTACAACTGGATTTTCTGAAAGAAACACTTGCCAAAAAGGCTAACGTAAATTATTAAAACCAACCCCGCTTTTTAAATATATACAACATACCAAAGGGTATAATAAACATTAAACCTACAGCAGAATAAAAGCCCCATTGTTTATGTGAAGTTGGAATAACGTCGAAGTTCATTCCAAATATGCCGCCAATAACAGTTGCGGGTGCAAGTACACAAGTAACAATAGCTACCACTTTCATTACTTCATTTAGTCTCAGGTTTACGTTTCCTATATACAGATCCTGCATGCTTAGCATAACATCCCTGTAGTTTTCACTAAGATCATATGCTTGTTTTATATGATCATGAATGTCGTTGAAGTATTTAAACGTACTTTCCTGCAGCAACACGCTTTCGCTACGGATAATAGAAGCAATGAGATCGCGAACAGGTGCAATATTTCTTTTCAGGATGATCAGCTCTTTTCTAAGGGCATTGATTTTTGCTAAAGAACGTTTGTCGCTTTTACGAATGATATCTTCTTCAATCTGCTCCATTCGTTCGCCAAGCTTTTCCATTACTATAAAATAGTTATCTACAATCAGATCAAGCATGCTATAACACAAGTAATCGGCACTTTTTTGCCGGAGTTTACTTTGCTGCAGGTTTAATTTTTCGCGAATGGCATCAAATACATCCCGGTTTGGATCTTCCTGAAAAGAGAGCACAAAATCTTTACCCAAAACGATACTTATTTGTTCCTGCTCAACAGCATTTTTATTCTCATTAAAATAAAGCATGTTCAATAGACAAAAAAGCACTCCTTCCACTTCGTCCATTTTAGCTCTTTGGTTGGAACTCCATATGTCTTCAATAATCAATGGATGTACATTAAAATGCGCCCCCAGCACTTCTACATCTTTTTTTCTTAACCCGTCTACATTAACCCAGCTGATGTTATTATTATTTTTTAAAACAAAACAGTCTTCTACCAACTTTGATTCTGTTTGGAAAAGTTGTTGATCATTATAATCATAGATAGTAATTCTTACTTCTTCAGCATCCTGCCGGGTGATGGTATCCGTTGGGTTTACGGTCAGTATTTCTTTGGTACGCTCGGTTCCGAATACATTAAAAGGAATGATGTATTTAAGATATTTTTCAGCACTCATGACAGGTAAATAATAAAGAAAAATAAAACTTTATAGAACAGCAGCAAGTAAAAAAATTTATTTCAACTGCTATTTATTAAAAAGCAGTTGTGCCCGTTCAAGATCTTCGGGTGAGTTAATATCTATTCCCATGGGCTCAGTTAATGCCATTTTTAATAAAACGCCATGCTCCAAAAAACGCAGGCATTCAATTTTTTCGGCATCTTCCAGCGGCGTTACCTCCCACTGCGTAAACTTTAGTAAGGCATCTTTGCGAAAGGCGTAAACCCCAATGTGTTTGTAATGAACAATATCGGTATATGTATTTCTTGGATAAGGGATAATGCTGCGACTGAAAAATAAGGATTCATTTTTTTTGTTGATACAAACCTTTACAACATTCGGATCTTTTAGACCTTCATCATCAGCTATAATTTCCATAAGCGAAGCAACTTCAACAGATGGTTCATCAAAAAGACGGAGTAGCTTACTTAAAGCTTCTTTCTGTACAAAGGGGGTATCGCCCTGAACATTTACAATTACATCTACATCCATATCAAAAACAGCTTCAGCAATTCTGTCTGTTCCGCTTTCATGCTCCTGTACACTTTGGTATACCGAAGCGCCGTATCTCTCTACTTCTTTTTTAATAACGTCGCTGTCCGTTGCAATAATTACATCATCAAAAAGATTGGTAGCCTTTGTAGCAAGATATGTTTGTGCAATAACGGTTTTGTCTCCTAATAACTGCATAAGCTTTCCGGGGAACCGGGTAGCAGCATATCGGGCCGGTATAACCGCAATTTTTTTCATAGTAAAATAAAGAAGTGCAAATTAAAAGTTTACAACTGTTTTTTAAAAGGACGTTTCAGAAGAAGCATAAAATTTTCATCTTCTTCATTGGGATAATGCTTATCTAAACCATATTTTATTTGGGATGGATGCAAGGTGGTATATGTTCCAAACATTCTGTCCCAGATGGACAATACGGCTCCGTAATTAGTATCCGTATATGGCTGTTGCCAGTGGTGGTGGACCTTATGCATGTTGGGTGAAATCAAAATATAACTTAACGCAGAATCCAGCTTGTCGGGGAGCCTGATGTTGGCATGTGTAAATGCGGTATATAAAATCAGAAAAGTTTGATAAATCATAACAGCATAGATAGGTGCCCCTGATAGAACGATAGCAGCCAGGAAAAATACACCACGAATAACACTTTCTATGGGATGGTGTCTTAGTCCTGTTGTTACATCAACGTTGTTATCTGCATGATGAACCAGGTGAAAACGCCAAAGAAGCGGAAGTTTGTGTTCTGTAATATGCACCAGCCAGCCACCAAAAAAATCCAGTATTAAAAAAGAAATTAAAATAGCACCCAGGATGCCTGCATTGGTCCAGTGTATTATTCCAAAACCCGAAGCTTTACACCAGTCAGAAACCAAAACAATGACAACAGCAATAAAAGTGTGAATGACAAGATGCATAATTGTAAAACTAAAATTCACAGCAGCATGCCGCAATTTTGTTTTACGGTATTTTAATTCTAAAAGGGGTATTGCGCTTTCAATCATCCAGAAGAAAACAAGCCCTCCTACAAGGAAAGCCATTCGTTCTACGGGTCTTTGTTCCAGGTTTTGGAAATACGCAAGAATCTGCTGCCACATATTGGTGTTTGCTGCAAGTTCCTAAAATTTTATGGTATCATCAACAGGTTGTATTTCTTTAAAATCATAGCCGCAGGACGCACACTTATAATACCATGATTTTTCAACAGTTTTACCCTTAAGCAGCATGTTTGCTAAAGCCGCCAGCTTGCACCTGTGTTTCTTTTTGATGCTGACTATTGTTAAAGCATGTTTTTTACAAATTGGGCAGCAAATCTTTTCAAGGTAACGCTGCTCCATCCGGTCAAGCAGGTCCCATGCTTTTTTGCAATCAGGGGGTTCCACCATAAGGCGGGTTCCAAGAATAGAAGTGCAAAAAATACTTTCAGAAGGTTGTTTGGGCTCGCTTTGTAGAGTGGCTTTTACTCCTTCGCGTTGAAGCATAGTTTGTATTGCCGTAGCCTCCTTCTCATTCCCAAAACTCCTCAATTCAATTAACCTCATAGCAAACCATTTAATGAATCACTCCATGCTGTTTATTGCAAAAAAGCGGCCGAAAGGGGTTATTGTAATATGTAAGTTATTCAGACTCTGGTGATTTGTTCCACTCCAGTCCACAATTAAAACAGTGAAAGACTTTCTTCCCCCCTATAGCATAATCTCCTAATAAAAAACCTGATATAGCGGTAAACCAGTTCCTTGCGCTCCTGTTTGAACTGATCATATCAACATCAAAACTGCTGCATTTTGGGCAAACCTGCGTTTTATGCACCTCCCTGCTTTGTGCCTCTAAAAGATCCAAAGCCCTCTGCACCTGGTTTTCGGCTACCATTAGCTTTATGCCCCCCAAAGCATTTGTCAGAATGGGATCAATAGTTAGGGTATATTCATCTTTTAGCCAGCAAACAATTCCCTGCTCTTCCAGCTGTCCCATTACAATATGAGCATCAATATAATTGCTGTATGATTGTATGGAAATAAAATTCATTCAGAAGAAGATAAAACAAAAAAAGAAGCCTCGCGACTTCTTTTTTCTTAAAACTATTAGGTTTATTGATTTAACATCAGGGGCATAACCAGCATTAATAATTCTTCATTTTTTTCAACATCTGTTGGCTTTAATATTCCTGCTTTAGTAGGAGTTGCCAGTTCTATTCGTACCTCATCGCCATCGGAGGCATTTAGCATTTCAATTAAAAACCGGGCATTGAAGGCTATGGTAATATCTTCGCCATCATATTGGCATTTCATTCTTTCTGTACCTTCAAAACTAAAATCTATATCCTGTGCCGCTAACTGAAGTTCACTACCGCTTATATTTAAAGCCACCTGATTGGTGCTTTTGTTGCTAAATACACTTACCCTGCGTAATGCTTGTTGAAATTCAGCCTTGTTTACTACAAGTTTATATGGATTGTCGGTAGGAATTACAACTTTATAATCAGGGAAACGGGCATCTATCAACCGGCAACTCATTTGCGTAGTGCCATGTTTTACAAACAAGTGATTGCTGTTGTAGTTTACCGATATTTCATCTTCATTATCAGGAAGAGCTGATTTAAGCAGGTTTAATGGTTTGCGTGGAACAATAAAAGAATCTTGTTTTGGGCAGTCAACATCTGTTCTTTTAAACCTTACCAATCTGTGCGCATCTGTGGCTACAAACTGAATAAAATTTGGATTTAATTCAAAATAAACACCTGTCATAGCCGGTCTCAGGTCATCATTGCTTACGGCAAACAGCGTTTTATTAATTGCTGTAACCAGTGCTGTTGAAGGCATGGTAAAAGTTGTGGTATCATCTGCCGCCGGTTCTTTAGGAAAATTATCAGGATTTTCTCCCATTACCTTATACTTACCATTATCACTGGTAATCTCTATCCCAAAATTTTTGTCTATGGTAAACGTTAGAGGTTGCTCTGCGATGTTTTTAAGAGAGTCCATTAAAATTTTTGCAGGAATGCAAACCTTGCCACTATCCTTTGCCTCTACATCCAATTGAATACGCATAACCGTTTCAAGGTCTGTAGCCACTACAGAAAGCTTATTTTTTTCTACTTCAAATAAAAAATCTTCAAGAATAGGAAGTACGGTATTAGCATTTATCACACCTGCAATATGCTGTAGTTGTTTCAGCAGTTGTGAAGAAGACACAATAAATTTCATCGTTTAAGTTTTGACTTTTTTCTTTGGTGTAGTACCAGCCTCAGCCATAATGGTTGGAGCAGCCAGTTGTTTTCCAATCATTAATTTTGACGTAACCGAGGCGAAGCTAAGCAATTTTAAAACAAAGCAATACGCTCAAAATGATCATTAGCAGCCTTGTGAATAAGTAGTTATCAGGCCCATATTTTGAGGGAATAGGGGACATTCGGGGATTGAAATAGGAAAAGGATAATTTGTTTTGCGCTCATTAAAGTAAAGGAACTATGTTGTCAACGTTATTTAACTGGTCAAAAAAAAAGGAAGAGGAGCCTGCAGAACCGAAGGTGCAGTTTGGAAGATATTCAGATAACAATAAACCTGTAGAAAAGGTAGAGCGGTGGAATCAGTCAGATGCATTGTTTAAAGAAAAAAAATATCACCAAAGCATAAAGGCTTTTTTTGATTATCTCTGCGACGAAAATTTAAAAAACGTTCACCATGAACAGGAGGGTAAAAGTGGAAAGTTTTGGTTTTATCAGGGGTCAAAAATCATCAGGGGGTTTTATAACGAAAAAAAATTAGAAGCAGAAGGAGCACTTGCTGTTATGCCGGAACCTAACGTGCCGGTTATGCGAAGATTATTAGAAATGAATTTTACATTATACTACAGCCGGTACGCTCTTTCCGGCGACAGGCTTAGCATGATGTTCGACAGTGATATTGAAACCGCTAATCCCAGTAAACTTTATTATGGTTTAAAAGAACTTGCTACTAAAGCAGATAAACACGACGATCTGCTCGTGCAGGATTTTACTGCTCTTTTGCCGGTAGACACAGAACATGTTATTGAAATTCCCGAGCAGGAAAAAGAAATTAAATACAAGTTTATTCAGAAATGGATAAAAGAAACACTTGAACTTATTGAAACAGTTGATTCCGATAAATATTCAGGGGGCATAGCTTATTTATTACTGGCACTTGCTTATAGAATCGATTTTCTTGTAGTTCCCGAAGGAAAGCTTTTGCTTCACCTTGAAAAAATCGTAGACATTTATTTTAAAAAGGATGACAGGCCGGTATCTGAAAAAAACCAGGAAATGGTTGAAGAATTTTTAAAGCTACAGGCAAAAACAAAAGAAGAAATTTACCCGCACCTGTTTCGATCTAAGCATACTTTTTCAATAGTAACACCTCAAAACCACAAGACAATCGCAGATGCTATTTATAACGCCAATCAAAATATAACCTGGTATAAGGAAAATAAACATCCCGATATAGGAGCCAAGATCAGTGAGTATGGAATTGCTTATTGTCAATATTCTTATAGCCTGCCGCGACCACTTACCAATTTGTTCCAGCTTTTTATGATGATCAATTATCCCGATTATTTTGAAGCGCTTGATTTTAAAATTCCTTTTTATAATAAAGAAAACAATACCTTAAACCAGGAAACAATTTTACAAGCCATTGAAACCATTCTTGCCAACTGGCGATCAAAATACCCTGAATTAAAAATGAAGACTGACAAGTTGAAATTTGAAAACCTTATGGTATTTAATCAATCGTACACAACGGAAAT
>JACDAZ010000275.1 GCA_013695175.1 Flavisolibacter sp.
GACTAAAGGCTGACCGGTAGCGCAATCCAAAACCTTTCCGGTTATCACCTGCTGTTTTTTTGCTTTACTAATTTGATAAGTAGCAAGGCAACAATCGTTACCCCTATCAGAACTTATGTAAGCATCATCAAACAAATAGTTTGATTCCGCAGCAGAAAAATATTTATCGTCCCGTGTAGAATTAACCGGATATCCCAGGTTACTGGCTTTAACCCAATTTCCCATCTTCCCCCTTGTACTATAAAGATCAAAGCCTCCCATTCCTCCTGCCTTATCGGAAGCAAAAACTAAAGTGCTGCTTCCTGACTGGTAAAAAGGTGTTTCTTCATTTAACGACGAATTCACATTGGCACCCGCATTCCTTACTTCACCAATTTTTCCATCATTTAAGATAGGTGCCCACCAGATGTCCATGCCTCCGTAACCACCTTCACGGTCAGACGCAAAAAGTAAAAATTTATTATCAGCTGTTATGAAAGGTTGTTGATTGTTGAAGCCTTCTTTTTGAAGGCCATCCACTAATTGAGGAAACTGCCATCCTTCCGCGTTACGAGTGGTTTTATAAATATTAGATTTACGTACCCCATTCTCTATTACCCAATGTGTAAAATAAAGAGTGCTACCATCTGTACTAAGACTGGCAGCGCCCTGGTGGCTGCTTTGAGGCATAAGATCAAATGTCAAAACTTGTAATCCATCATTTCCTGTTGAAGTATTACCTATAAATAATCTGTTGAAATTAGGATTACTCGTTCTGGTTTCGGCTTCTATAGTAGTGGTACTGGTATATAATATGTCATTGCCTTTTTTGATATAACCAGACAATCCGCCTTGCATGCCGGTATTTTGCAGAGGTTTGATGGTAAATAATACAGTATCGGGTCGCAGGGTAGCTTGTTTAATAAAATTCAGATTTTGCTTTTCTGCCTGCACCTCCTCATTAAGTGCGGTGTAATTTCCATTCACATATTTGTCAAGATTTACTGCGGCATCCGGTAATAAACCCAAAGCCCGCTGAGATACTGCCATCCAATATAAAGCGCCGGAATTATTTACTGTATCACGCTTGTAAAGTTCTTTGTACACTGTCATAGCTTCATTCCAGTAATAGGCCAGCCTGTAACTCTCGGCTTGTTTCCATAGCACTGCATCACGACTAACGAACCTGGTACCGGTTTTACCTGATTTGACAGGTTTTAAAATAAAATCGCTTTTATGCACTGCATTTTTTGGAGGATTTATGTATTGTGCATACAAATCTGCCGCTGTCAAGTATTCACCCCGGGCAAAATATTGATCGGCTAACCGAAGCTGTTCTGCATCCTGGGCGACAGCTGTAACGCCAACCGTTATTGTGCAGCAAAAGAAGATAATCCTGCCCGGAATATTTTTATTGCTGTTAATTAGATTGAATACTTTTTGCTTTAAAATTTTCATAAGTTACCTGGTTATTTTTTACAAACGCGGACATCTAAAAAAGCTGAAAATACTTTCTGAATCTTTCCGCTCAACAAATGAAAGGCTTAGTTCAAAACTATTTATGTTACGGGCATTTCTACCAAGGGTAGATGTATTAAGATCATAGCTCAGTCCAATTAAAAAGTTTTGAAAATCTACACCTACAAAAGGTGCGATTGCATCTTTATTGCGGTAATAGGCACCTAACATCAGGTCTGTTTGTGAATTAATATTTTTTTGTGCATAAATACCAATCATATTTTCACCGGCTGTTCCCTGCCGCATCAATAGTGCATGAGGAACCAACCTAAAATCATCAGAAAGATTAATACTGGCCCCGCCATGTACTACATACCTATATGGTATCGTATAAGCATCACCGTTATCAGATGTAATTATAAGATCGCGGGGTTTGTTTATATGAAATACAGACAATCCTGCGAAAGCATTTGCTTTTTGATCAGCACCTGCATCGTAATAAAGTATTCCCGCACCGAGATCGAGAGTTGTGGCCGACCTGTTAGCAAAACTTTCACTGGTTGGATTCAATGCATTGTAACCTGTTACAGGATTCCATTGTTCTCCCCATTGAAACTTTGATTCGTCTATACGGCGGTCCATAACACCACCCTGCATGGCAAATACTATACGATGCTTTTCTTCTGAACCAAAGCGTACTCCCGAATAGGCTACAGAAGCATATGCTGTTACATAATTAAAGCCTGCATCACCTGCTGACTGTTTTAAAATATTAACACCTACTGCCAGGTTGTTGGGGATACGCATATCACCTGAAACA
>JACDAZ010000376.1 GCA_013695175.1 Flavisolibacter sp.
TCAAATTTAAGAGGCTTTTTTTGGCGGGTAGGCCGAAAGGTTGAAACTGTTTTTTGGCTGCATAGATTAAAACAATAAATTTGCTGTCCTATTGGAGCCCGGGTGTTGAAATTGGTAGACAAGCCACCTTGAGGTGGTGGTGCTGGAAACGGCGTGCTGGTTCGAATCCGGTCCTGGGCACAAAAGTCATTAATGGGCGATTCTTTTTAGAATCGCCCATTTTATTTCCTTCTACAAAACTGCTTCCTTAGCGCATTTTATACAAATAGCGCATTTACTTTTTCAATTAGAACTGAACACTTTCTTTACTATATATATTACTGTATGCATTTGTAGGCATCTTTAATTATTGTGTGTACCTTACTGTTTCTGATTCCTTTTTAAAATCCAACCCATGAAAAAATCTATACTATTTGTTCTGTCCATTATAACCATTCCGGTTATTCTGATTGCCCAGATGCCTGAGGGTGCTATCGCAATCTACCAACTTGATAATACTGCTACCGATATCAGCGGTAATAGTTACAACGGATCACTCACTTCTACTTCAGCCACTACGAACCGTTTTAGCAATAGTAATTCTGCCACAGCATTTACTGCAAATTCTTCAGTCGGAACTTTGCCGTTAGAACTGGTAACTGCTGTAAGTGATGATTTCACCGTTGGCTTTTGGTTCAGGACTACGATGACTGCATCGTCACATAATCAGTGGTATGGAGGCAATGCGCTTGTTGATGCTGAAGTTTGCGGCGGCACTACCGACTGGGGGACAGCGTTGATAGATGGAGGTAAAGTTTCCTTTGGCATTGGCGACCCCGATATCACCATCAAATCAACTGCAGCCGGGTATAACGACGGTAACTGGCATTTTGTAACAGCAACCCGCAACAAAACAAGCGGCACCATCATATTATATATGAACGGCGTGCAGGTGGCTACATCATCCGGTACCACTACCAGTTCATTAACCGCACCAAATAGTATTCGCCTCGGATCCAATCCCTGCGCTCCCACCGGTGTATATACTGGCGATCTTGATGATATTGTTCTTTACAACCGTGTGCTGAGCAGTAGTGAAGTAACAACCATGTATGTTCATTTGAGTGCTGTTGTACTGCCGCTACGCTGGATATTCTTCACGGGCGAATTGCAGGGGAACCAGGCAAAACTGCAATGGCAGGTGGAAGCAGTTGAGAACAATGATCGTTTTGAAATCGAACATTCAACAGATGGAAGACATTTTATAAAAAAGGGAACACTTCGAGATGGGGACGGCAATACAACAGTTCCGGGCAAGACATTGTATTCATTTTCGGATGGCGGCCTGGCGACAGGCTTACATTTTTATCGCATTCGGCAGGTAGACAAGGATGGCAGGTATACTTTGTCGAAAACCGTACAACTCAAAGTAAATTTTAAAATCGCCGGCTTTTATCTGCGATCGAATCCAGTGGCTGATCAACTGCTACTCGTAAACGGAAATCAAATTAATGTGTTGCGGCTGCAGGTAGCAGATATGTCTGGAAGAATATTGCTTGACAGGAATATGAAATCAACCGATGCTGTTATAAGAACAGATGTAGGTAAATTGCGACACGGGTATTATCTTCTAAAAATAAGTAGTGATAGTATCGACATAACAATTCCCTGGATAAAACAATAAATAAGTGCAGAGCATAACCTGTGTTTTTTTTAAAGCCACTATATGTTACACAAATATTATGATGCTAAAGAAAATGCTTAAACGTCTGGTCTAAAAGAAGATTTTATTAGGAGATAACCACAGATTCCAATGGCAACCGAAAGCATTTTTAATATTACAATAAAACACCATAGAATATGCTCTACATCAATGTTTCTTTTCTACTACAACTCACCCGAAAAACTTAATTGATCTTTGTTTTCCATATTCTAATTTTAAACCACTATTAATCCAATGATGCAACAAATCAAAATCCTGATTGTAGAAGACCATACTCTGGTGAGAGAAGGTTGGTCTTTTTTCTTAAAATTGAATCCCCGCCTGCTTGTTGTAGGTGAAACTGGCAGTGGTGAAGAAGCTATTATACTTGCAAGACAACTTAATCCTGATGTAATCATTATGGATATTAATTTACCTGGTATAAATGGTTTAGAAGCAACAGAAAAAATACTTGCTATTTCTCCACAAATAAAAATTTTAGGAGTATCAATGAATAATCAATCCGGCTATGCAAAAGCCTTAATACAAAAAGGTGGGATGGGTTATGTAACTAAAAATTCGCCCCAGGAAGAATTATATCATGCAATTATAGAAGTGGCTTCAGGAAAGAAATATGTATGTAATGAAATAAAAGATTTATTATCTGAACAGATGATTAGCAATAATAGCTCCGGTAGTTCTATTAATTCATTATCAGGAAGAGAAATGGAAGTAATCGCCTACATCAAAGCAGGAAAATCATCTAAAGAAATAGCGGAGTTATTTGGCTTATCTATAAAAACTGTTGAAGCACACAGGTATAATATTCTTAAGAAGCTTAATTTAAAAAATACAGCTGCACTTATAAACTTTGTAAATACTCAGCAGCCCATCTTTAATATATAATTGAAAAATAAAAGTAAGCCCCCTTTGGGCTCCTTTAATAATTGTTAGTTATTGCTGTTCTGATAAAGTGATACATTTAACATACATCCATTCCCAGGCGATGAAATAATTTTTACAGTACCATTATGAACCGCAGCTCTGTTTTTAATGTTCGTTAATCCTATACCATTGCTTTTTATTGTAGTATCAAACCCCTTCCCATTATCGCTTATCATCAAGCCCACATGTTGCTCATCACTTACCAGTTGAATTTTGATTTCTGAAGCATCTGCATATTTAAAAATATTATTTAACTGCTCCTGTATAATTCTAAAAATAACCAGCTTCATTTCTTCTCCTGATTCTTCTTCTTTGAATGAAGAATGACAAAATAAAATATTAGCATCCTTAACCACAGATAGATCGTTAACCAGATCTTTAATGGTGGGTATTAAACCAATAAATTTTTCCGTTGATGGACCTACCAGTGCTTTGGTAAGCTTTCTGATTTCTTCTATAGCATCTGCTATATATTGCTGGCTCTTTTTTACAAATGTTTTATAATCATTTTCCTGTGTGAGGCAATGATTCAGGTAAAGATTTGAAGCAGCCAGTATCTGATTCACATTATCATGAAGTTCTTTTCCTATTTCTGACCTTTCACGTTCCTGTGCTCCAATCACTTCTTTAAGGATGTTTTTATTCTCCTGTATTTTCTGTTCAAGTAATCTCTGTTCAGATTCCTTCAGCTGCAGATTAATTTTTTTTCTTTCGATGTTGTAGATAATACTTTTATAAAGTGCATTTGCAGTGATATCATCTTTTAATAAGTAATCTGCAACTCCTAATGATAGAGACTTTATACTGAAATCAACATCTGAATATCCTGTTAGAATAATAACAGGTATATCACCTGCTAACAAAATCACTTCTTTTATGAGTGCTTCTCCGGTTTTATCTGTAAGTGACAGGTCTAAAAGAATAACATTGAAATGGTTTGCTGTTTCTAATAAAGCTTTAGCCTCTTTAAAATATTTTACGTGCTGAATTCCGGGATGCTTCATCCGCTCATCGAGGTAATCTTCTATTAAGAGAAAATCACCTGAATTATCTTCAATAACAAGAATAGAATATTGATTTTTATCTTTTAACATAGTTTAGCTTTCCTTTATTTATTTTCCTTGTTTATCCAAAAGTTTTCAATTAATTCAATTGTTTTCTGAAAATCATTTGCTTCTACAGGTTTTGAAATAAAATATTCCACACCATTCTCATAGCACGCTCTTTTATCTGTTTGAGATGAGGATGTAGTAAACATTATGACCGGTAAATTTTTTGTTTCTTCTGTTGTTTTTAAATGTTTAAGTACCTGGTGTCCATTTCTTCGGGGAAGATTAATATCCAAAAGTACCATATCAGGTAGTTGCTTTTGAATGATTGCTTTTCCAAAGAAATCACATGCTTCCTTTCCGTCTTTTATCACTGATATCCTTTTCTCTATTTTTCCAGCTTCACAGGCTTCAAGGAACAATAAAATATCACCTTCATTATCATCAACCAAAAGAATATTTAAAGTTTTCATAGCCTATATTTTTTTATAGTAAAACAAAATTTTGAACCTTTATTTGGTAATGATTCAACCCATATCTTTCCTCCATGCCTGTTGACTATCCTTTTATACATTGATAATCCTATTCCTGATCCTTCATATTCTTCAACTGAATGCAGTCGTTTAAAAACATGAAATAGTTGACCTGCAAATTCAGGTGCTATACCAATACCATTATCCTCAATATAAAACTGCCACTCTGTTTCAGTTTCTTGTATTAACTGCTCCAGGTTTTGCTGCACTTCAAAAGCATCTACCAATTCAGGACGATTTTGAAAAGCTTTTTTCACCTGTTCTTCCATTCCATTTTATACTTCAAAACAACTTAATGCTATAAACATCTTTTTCAATTATTAATTCAGTGAATCAATTTCAATAATGCAGCTTTTATCTTCTTTATTGGTTTGTAATATTTGCTTAGGTATTGTAAAGAAGAAAGAACTACCCTTGCCCGGTTCTGACGTTACCCATATGGAACCATTCAGGTTTTCAATAATTCTTTTACAAATTGACAGTCCCATACCTGTTCCTGAATATTCATCCTTATTATGCAATCGTTGAAACACTACAAATATTTGTTCTAAATAATCAGCCTCTATTCCGATTCCATTGTCTTTAATTTCAAATTGCCAAACATCATTTGTTTCTGAGTAAGAAATCTCTACTATAGATGCTATATCTTTTTGACGATACTTCAAAGCATTACTGATCAAGTTTTGAAACACGAGAAGTAGCAAGGTTTTGTACGTATGTATTATGGGAAATGGCTCATTTTTAATAATTATTTTAGACCCACTTACTTGTCGTTTAAAGGTGTATAAAACTTCTTTTAATATCTCATCGGTATCAACAGGTTCTATGTCTTCATCTAAGCGACCTACTCGTGAAAACTGGAGCAGATCTAATATGATCTGACGCATTCGCTTAGCACCATCCACTGCAAAGTGGATATATTGTTTTCCCCGTTCATCTAAAACC
>JACDAZ010000389.1 GCA_013695175.1 Flavisolibacter sp.
TCTTCTACCAGGAGAATCTGAATTTCTGTGTTTGGCATAAAATGAATATTTAATATTATTGGCTTTTTGCAGTATCAGGCAAGGAAATATAAAAGCAAGCGCCTTCGCCAACTTTAGCATCTGCCCCCACCTTACCGCCATGTTTTGAAATAATTTTTTGAATAATGGCAAGCCCTACCCCGGTTCCTTCAAATTGATTGCTGCTGTGCAGGCGTTGAAATACACCAAATAATTTATCAGAATATAGCATGTCAAATCCGGCTCCATTATCTTTTACATAATATATGCAGTCATCTTTTTCATGATAAGAGCCGATCTCAATAACTGCTTCTTTCTTTTTACCGGTATATTTAAATGCATTTGAAACAAGGTTTTTAAATACCTGCTTTAGCATATTTCTATCGCCTCTTATGTTTTCCAGTTTTTTTACGGTGAGATTAATTTTCCGGGTTGGTTCAATATGCTTTTGTTCAGCCACTACTGAATCTACCAGATCCTTAATATTAACATCAACCATAGAGACATGTTGCTTAACAATCCGGGAAAAGCCCAGCAGGTTATCAATAAGCTTCCCTATCTTAATAGAATTTGACATTATCTTTTCAAGTATTTCTTTCGCTTCATCATCTAATTGTTCGAGATAATCTTCTAATAATATACTGGTAAAACAATTAATAGCCCTCAGGGGAGCCCGCAGGTCATGCGAAACAGAATAAGAAAATGATTCTAATTCTTTAGTAACTGACTCCAGTTCTGCTGCCTGGGTTTTATTTTCCTCGTTTTGAAGGGCAAGTTCTTTGTTGGCAATGATCAATTCTGCTGCACGCTTTTCTTTTTCTTCATTTTGAAAAACAAGTTCTTTGTTAGCGATAGTTAATTCATCAGCTCTTTTTTCTTTCTCTTCGTTTTGAAAGGCAAGTTCTTTGTTGGCTTCGATAAGTTCGGCTTCAAATTTTTTTCGGGTAGTAATATCACGGGCAATTTTGGAAACACCTATAATGTTTCCTGCATGATCCTTTAGAGGAAATTCAGTTAGGGAAACATAAATTTGTTTCCCGTTTTTCTTATTTCGTACTGTTTCATAATGATCAATAATTTTATTACTACGTATTCTCTCAAGAATCTTGTTTTCAAGCTCAATATATTCGGGCGGAATTATCAAAGAAACATTTTTACCTACAGCTTCTTCTTCTGTATATCCAAACATTTTTTCGCATCCCTTGTTCCAACTTTTTATAGTTCCATCAAGTGATTTACTGATAATCGCATCATCTGAACTTTCAACAATAGTAGCAAGATGCCGGTTATACTCTTCATCTTTTTTACTTGCAGTAATACCGGGAACACCTGAAATCAAAAAATCTTTTTCAATCATTAAATCATCAGATTTATATAGTTTATTCATATTATATTTTTACTTCCATTAGCATCAACAAAAACACATGAGGATATTTCACCGGAAAAATGGCTGCCATCTTTATGTTTAAAAATAAACTTCCCCGTTGCCTTACCATTTCTTTCACGCTCTTCAGTAATACTTTCAGGGATCAATCTATAAGTACTAAACCATACCTTCCGGCATTAATCATCTGTGACTCTGTAATTTTAAATATTTTAGAGGTTGCGTTATTTGCCTTTAATATTTTCCCTTCTTTTCACTAACCAGGATCCCGTCCTAGCTGCTCTCGAAAAAAGAGCGGTATTTTTATTCACTTTTTTTTAAAATTATTTTGTCAGTTGGTTGCATTTTTTATTGCATTAAAAAAGGAAAGGGATCCGGTCAGCTTATAGAAGCCTGAATTAGTTCTTTTGAAATTAAATGCCAAGATGAGTATTAATAAATGAACCTATATGTGTAATCTAAACCAATTAAACCAGCAATGGTGTTAAAGCAACAAAAATAGATATCTACTACATGAGCTTGATTGGTTGTACTACATGAATGATTTAAAATGTTTAGAAAATTGAACCTGTAGTTTTGCCTGCTGGCAGAACCATATTCCATAACTCCAGCTATACTTTTAATAGGTGGTGGACTTGGGTGTTGAGTAGAGTATATAGGTGAATTGGTGAGATAATGAGGATAGATATTCGTCAGCGAGGGTGGGTGGGTTGTGTGTTGGCGTTTTTTAGGGTGTTGAAAGTGTGTGCTTTTGTGTGTTGGATAACTACCGTTGGCGGGCTAAATAGCTCAATAAAACATTACCATACTACACGTGAGTGACCAAGGCAAAATAAAATAAAATCTTCTGTCGGTAACAAAGAAAAACAACTTATGCTTTAGTTACCTTCAAAGCTGTATTCAACCTGTCTGCAACATTATCCCAATTAATGATGTTAAACATTGCATCAACAAAATCTCCTCGCTTGTTTTTGTATTTGAGATAATAAGCATGTTCCCAAACATCAATAACCAATAAAGGAATAGAACCCCATTGTGTCAGTTTTTCATGATTTTCGCATTGTAAGATTGTAAGACTATCCGAATAAGGTTGGTAAGCCAATATGCCCCAGCCATTCCCATCTACATTTTTGGAAGTTGCTGCAATGTATTTTTCAACTTGTCAACAGAACCAAAGCTCTGTTCAATTCGTTTTAGTAATTCACCTTTAGGCTCATTCTTTTTATTTGTAAGATTTGTCCAGAAGATGGTATGTAAAATGTGTGATGAAAAATGATAAGATAATTTCTTTGTCCAATAATCAACTGTTTCCATATTGTTATCCTCAACAGCTTTCCTTATCATTTGCAAGTCTTTGTTAGCTCCTGCAACAGCTCCGCCATGATGGAATTTGTGATGCAGTTCTAAGGTTTCTGCATCCATATAAGGTTCTAAAAAAGTCTCACCATAAGGCAAAGACTGATGAACAAAATTTCCTTTAGCATCAGTCAATTTATCTATGCCATTTTCTTCAATATTCTGTGCATATACACCATTTGCACCAGCCAAAATTATTGAACCGGTTGTAAGCAATGATCCTTTTAAAAATGATTTTCTGTCCATAGTAAAAAGTAATAAAGGTTATATCTCTGTAAGGTAAAGAAACTATGTTAGTACTCTACTAAATTACAACTGATACTTATACAACCTCGCTATTGCCTGCT
>JACDAZ010000406.1 GCA_013695175.1 Flavisolibacter sp.
AATAACCTGGAAAAAAAACCATTCTTTATTCTTTTCACTCCAATAGAAAGTGGTTCATTAAGTTCAGGAGATGAAGTGATAGAATAAGAACGCCTGGTTTCTTCATTTCCATTCTTTGCCATTAATGTTAGGTATTGCCCGGCTTTATATATTATGTTATGTTCTTCAGCAAAAACAAAAGATCTGAAATCCTCAACCTCATCTATTATATGGGTTATTTTAATTTTTTTATATAGTGGTCGAAGTTGCTCCATTGTGGAATTAATTGCAAAAACCAAATTAATGCAGTGACTGTATTAAAATAGGCTCTGCACAGGGAGGAGTTTTAATTAATTTATTTTATTTAATAACCGCTCAAGTTAAGGAGGTAATATTAAATTGATAAGAACATCTTTATTATGATTTTAGTTGAAGCTATTCTATACTGTGAATAAAAATGCAAATTGATTGTTGTTGCATGGGCATAGTTTGTGTGGGTAAAGTGGTTCATTAAAACGTTTTATTATGGACAACAATATGAATCATCTAAAGGACCTGCTAAGGTTCGATGTTCGTCATCTGTATTCAACAGAAGAGCAGATCATTGATGCCTTACCGGCTATGATAAAGAAAGCTCACAACCCAAATTTAAAGCAGGCGCTTGAACAGCATCTACGTGTAACAGAGCAGCAGCGGGACAGACTTAACAAGGTGAAGCAATTGTTAGGTGAGGGTGATGGTAAAAAAAATGAGGGTGGCATCTTTGACGGTTTATTTGATACCGGAACAAAGAGTAAAGGAATAGACGGGTTAATTTCAGAAGGTAAGAAAGTGATGGGAATTGATATGGATCCTGCAATAATGGATGCTGCTATCATTGGTGCTTGTCAAAAAATTGAACACTATGAAATAGCATGTTATGGTACAGCTCGTACTTATGCAGAGCAATTAGGATTAACTGATGTGGCACAGCTGCTTCAGCAAACCTTGCTTGAAGAACATGATGCTGATGACCTGTTAACTTCCCTGGCAGTTGGTGATGTGAACAGAAGAGCAGAGGCAGGTGCAACTTTAAACAGCACTTCCAACAGGTATAGCTAAATAAAAGAGTACTTAACTCATAAAAAAGAGGTTGTCTCACAAAGGCAGCCTCTTTTTGTATTTTCAGTTTTCAGGTGTGGTTTATTCATAATTATGCTGTATAAATAAAGATGCTGTTTTTGTTGTGCTGTTCACATTCATTTGCAAATTTTTGTGAAACTTTTACTATGGGAAGACCACGCTTTAAACCTTATCTGCAAACGCAGGCTTTTTCTGATAACACCCAGCTTAGATGAACTTATAGATGCCAACCACCCGGTGAGCTTAGCCAGTACAGTGATTGACAGCATTGACATTGATAACTTGCTTAAGAAGTACAAAGACCGCGGCACTACTTCATACAATCCGCGGATGCTACTTAAATAGTGGAAGTAGGCTGCTTAAGCAGGCTGTTGTAGGAAGTGGGAAAAAGAATACCTCTCATCCTATTATAATTTAGATAGAAGGCAAGCTCCACACTTAACTTTCACGCATAAACTCCCCAGTTGTTGGATAAATTTATTCATTTACTGTTAGGTGTTTAAACAATTGATATTTTTTAATGTTGTGGCTACATAATTGTAAAGTCTAAAAAAGCATTTCTAATTTTCAAATCTGCTAGGAAGCTTTTCTCGTAGATATAATTTAGAAACATTCATAACCAATAAAATCAATAAAAATGAAGCAGTTATTTTTTTCTTTAGTAGCATTAGTAGCACTGGTAGCATGGACTCCAGACACACAATCAAAGGAGGGTAGAAAATTCATGGTAATGTTAACTGGAGATCAAGAAGCTCCAAATCCAGGCGATCCTGATGGAATGGGTAAGGCATTGATAACTATCAACATTGGTAGAGGTACACTTTCTTACCAACTGATGGTAAGTGGTATTGAACCAGCTACTGCTGCTCATATACATGAAGCTCCTCGTGGAGAAGCTGGTCCTGTGGTAGTAGGATTAGAGGCTCCTACTAGTGGTTCTTCATCTGGAACAATTACATCTCTATCTAGAGAAGAGTTGAAAGAGATTATGAAGAATCCTGAGGACTACTATATAAATGTTCACAACGCAGATTTCCCTGGTGGCGCTCTTAGAGGTCAGCTTAGATAAGCTTTTGGTTTTTTCATGGTAACACATGTAGGCGGCTTTTTAGCCGCCTTTCTTTATGTGTCAGTATAAAATATTATTCCATCTTGCTCTTGTTAAAAAAATAATTGTTTTCGATTTTTTTTATTAAACACATTGCTCAATTAGTTACAGTTGCTGAAGGTTTAATTATTGTATGATTAAGTAAAATTAAAAAACATGAAAATTTTTTATTTACTGTCTATTTTACTTTTTGCTGCTTCCTGTACTGTGCAAAAGCCAGATGATTTACAAAAAGTACAGGTACAGGTACATACAGTAGTTCCTGCTGAAAGAAAACCATCAAATGAATTTGCAGTAAAATTAATTACGCTTCCGGGATTTAAGGTGAATGTATATGCAGAAGGTTTAGAAAACCCAAGAATGATTGCTGTTGGTGAAGATGACAGGTTGTATATAACATTAAAAAAAGCAGGTAAAGTTGTTTCTTTAAAAGATAATAATGGTGATGGCAGGGCTGATGATCAAAAAGAAATTGCATCAGGGTTGAAAGTTGTACATGGTATAACAATAAGAAATAATAAAATCTACCTGGCAACACCAACAGAACTTTATGATGCTGACCTGCAGTCAAATGGAAATATCACTACTCCAAGAAAATTATTAAATGATTTACCCGACGGAGGACAACATCCAAATAGAACTATGGCTTTTGGTCCTGATGGTAAACTATATGTTTCAGTAGGCAGCACATGTAATGCATGTAAAGAACCTAATAAAGAACATGCAACAATGTTAGTAATGGATGCTGATGGTAAAAACAGGAAAGTGTTTGCTAAAGGTTTAAGAAATACAGTTGGTTTTGACTGGCATCCGCAAACAAAGGAATTATGGGGTTGGGATCATGGTAGTGATATGAGAGGTGATAATATTCCTCCGGAAGAACTCAATAAAATTGAAGAAGGAAAAGATTATGGATGGCCATTTGTTTGGGGAAACCGAGAGATTGACAGGGTGATGGCCCAGGCTCCTGATGATAAAACAAAGGAAGAATATGCACGTGAAACGGAACCAGCTGTATTAACTTATACAGCACACTCTGCACCTATGGCTTTTAAATTTTATAATGGAAATCAATTTCCGGCTGAGTACAGGAATACGGCATTTATGGCCTTTAGAGGCTCATGGAATCGCAATCCTCCATCCGGATATAAAATTGCTCATGTTCGTTTTGATGGTAATGGCAGACCTGTTGAAGTAAAAGATTTTATAACAGGTTTCTTAAGCAACAATGGTACAGAACAATTTGGAAGATTAGCCGGAGTAGCTGTTGGCAAAGACGGTAGTTTATATTTTACGGATGATCATAATGGTATAGTTTACAAAGTAACTTATACCGGTAATTAATAAACAGAAAAAACGCTGAAGCTATAAAATCAATTAAAGCTTCAGAGTTTTAAAATTTTATCATCTTGGATATGTATAACTAGCCTGTAATCCCAATGGAATA
>JACDAZ010000409.1 GCA_013695175.1 Flavisolibacter sp.
TAACGTTGTATTAGTGAAATACAGGAAGTCGCAGCTTTTTGCTCGCAATAGGCATGATCGGTTAAAATTTCTTCCAGCGATTTTTCTGCAAGATTCACCCAACGTGGGTCAGTGGGTAATTTTAAACCTAATATAGCTTTTGTATCCTGTGATAATTCCTGTTCTGGGTGCATCTTTCAAAAATAATGCAGATATAAATTAACCGGAATCTTTATTAGAATTTGAACTTGATGTTTCCAGCATTTAAAACTCTTATTCTCAATATTTTAAAGAAATTTAATTGAAAAAGCTATAATTTCCTTAATAGCTGATTTTTTGAGTTTTCAACTTTTTAGTTTTAAGTTTAAAACCTACCTTTGCCGCCAAATAAAAATAAAATTTCCGGCGTCTAATCTGGATGCCATATTTAAAAAGTTAAAGATGTCATTAACGAAAGAGAAAAAATCAGGCATATTTGCCAATTTTGGTGGAAATGAAACCAATACCGGTTCAATTGAAGGTCAAATAGCTTTACTAACTGAGCGTATCAGTCAAATTTCTACTCATTTACAACAAAACAAAAAAGATTTTTCTACACATCGTGGTTTAATGCAATTGGTAGGTAAACGTCGTCGTTTGCTCAATTACCTTCAAAAACATAACCTTCAGGGTTACCGCGAATTAATCGAAAAATTAGGACTTAGAAAATAAATTAAATTATTATAGCAAACCCTTCCACTTAGGAAGGGGTTTTTGCTTTAGAGGAGCATTCATTAGGGTGAAATAATTCAATCGCCTGATTTTTTGATCTTTCCCCACTTCAAATTATCCGGCTACAAAACTGCAAACAATTATGTTGACACAGAAAATCTCAAAAACCTTTGATATAGGTGATGGTCGTGAAGTGACCATAGAAACAGGACGTTTAGCCAGGCAGGCAGATGGCTCTGTAACTGTAAAAATGGGCAATTCCATTATATTGGCTACAGTGGTAGCTACAGATGAACCCAAACCAGGACAGGATTTTTTTCCCTTAAGTGTAGATTATATGGAAAAATTTGCTTCTGCCGGAAGAATTCCGGGTTCATTTTTTAAGAGAGAAGGAAGACTTAATGATTCTGAAATTTTAATATCCCGTCTTGTAGACCGTGCACTTCGTCCACTATTTCCGGATGATTATTTCTGCGAAGTACAGGTTATCATAACTCTTATTTCATCTGATTCCGAAGTGATGCCAGATGCTTTGGCTTGTTTGGCAGCATCTGCTGCATTAGCTGTTTCTGATATTCCAATCCAGGAAATTATTTCGGAAGTAAGAGTAAGCCGTATAAATGGAGAGTTTAAGGTTAATCCATCACGAAGTGATATGCAAAAATCTGATATGGATTTTATTATTGCTGCTACAGAAAAAAATATAATGATGGTGGAAGGAGAGGCGAAAGAATGTAGTGAAGAAGATATTGTTCAGGCAATAGAAATAGGGCATAAGGCTATACAAGTTCAAATAAAAGCGCAGCAGGAATTAAGAGTCATGGTAGGTTCTCCGGCAAAAAGAGAATATACAAAACCAGCTACGAATGATGTTTTACGCCAGAGGGTGGAGGATTTTGCAAAGGACAGAATGGCTGAATTTTCAAGAGCTAATCTTCCCAAATCTGAACGTAAAGAAGTTTACAAAAAACTTCATGAAGATTTAAAAGAGGTTTTAATTAAGGAAGCAAATTTACCAGAGGGAGAGGACTTGAATGATGAAACAAAAAAATTAGTAAAAACATACTTATCTGACCTGCAATATGATGTTGTAAGAGATATGATGTTGCTCGATAAGGTACGTTTGGATGGCAGGGGGTTAGAAGATGTCCGTTCCCTTGATATGGAAATAGATGTTCTTCCTACACCACATGGTGCTGCATTATTTACAAGAGGCGAAACACAATCATTAACTACTGTAACACTTGGTACTCCATTAGATGAATTGTTAGTTGAAAGTGCTGCTAAATCGGAATACTCAAAATTTATTCTTCATTATAATTTTCCTCCTTTTTCAACTGGTGAAGTAAAATTTTTACGCGGTCCGGGTCGTAGGGAAGTTGGACATGGAAACCTTGCTCAGCGTTCATTAAAACAAATGCTACCCGGTGAAGATTATGCTTATACTATTCGTGTGGTTAGTGATATTCTTGAAAGTAATGGTTCGTCATCAATGGCAACAGTGTGCGCAGGTTCATTAGCATTAATGGATGCAGGTGTTCCATTTAAAAAACACGTTGCAGGTGTAGCAATGGGGTTGATTTCAAAAGAAGGAAAATTTGCTGTACTTACAGATATTCTTGGTGATGAAGATCATTTAGGCGATATGGATTTTAAAGTTACCGGCACAAAAGACGGCATTTGCGGAATACAAATGGATATTAAAGTTGACGGGCTAAGTATGGACGTAATGCGTTCTGCACTTGAACAGGCAAGGAGAGGGCGTTTACATATTTTGGATGCAATGTATCAATGTATGCCTGAAGCAAGATCTGATGTGAAACCACATGCTCCACGAATGGTTAAAATGATTATTGACCGCGAGTTTATTGGTGCTGTTATAGGACCTGGTGGAAAAATTATCCAGGAGATTCAACGTGAAACCGGCACAACAATTAATATAGAAGAAAAAAATAACCAGGGCGAAATAAGCATTTTTGGAACAGAAAAAGAAAAAGTTGACAAAGCATATAATTGGGTAAAAAGTATAGTTGCTGTACCAGAGGTTGGTGATGAATATGAAGCAATAGTAAAAACCATACAACCTTATGGAGCTTTTGTTGAATTCTTACCCGGTAAGCAGGGATTATTACATATATCTGAAGTAAGCTGGAAGCGATTAGAAACTTTGGAAGGTGTACTTAATGAAGGTGATAAAGTAAAAGTAAAACTTACAGGTACAGATCCTAAAACCGGTAAATTTAAATTATCAAGAAAAATTTTATTACCAAAACCCGAGGGCATGTCTTCTGATAGTGGTGGTGGTCGTAGGGAGGGTGGTGGCTACCGTGATGGAGGAAATCGTGAAGGAGGTGGTCAACGCTTTGAAGGAAGAAGAGAGGAAAGACGTGAAGGTGAAAGACCAAAAATTGAACGCAGAACTGATATAAAGGAATCCGGTAATGAAGAAACCCAATCATAAACAATTTAGTTTTTAATATCAAGGCTGTCCTCATAAAGACAGCCTTTTATTTTTGTGTAATGAATTATATACAGGTAAGTATTGAAGCAGGAGAAGAAAAGCAGGAACTTTTAATATGTACGTTAGAAGATGTAGGTGCGATAGGCTTTGAGCAAAAAGATGATATTTTAATTGCTTATTTTAATGAAAATGATTTTCCATCGTATGATGTGCAAACGGAATTAGAAGG
>JACDAZ010000460.1 GCA_013695175.1 Flavisolibacter sp.
AGTCTTGATACAGCATATTCTGTTTCTTGTAAGTAGTCTGCTATTGTCATTTTACTGTGTCGTTTTATAATGGCTACCAACTCGTAAAACTGCGAAAGATACCTTCTTCATCTCAATTTTGCATCTGATACAAAATCAACAGCATATCCCATGTTTGCGAACAAAAAAGGATAAATTGCGAATTTCGCTTTTTGTCCCATAGTCCAAATTACATAGTAAAGAAATAACCTATCAGTTGAGCAACTATTCCAATGATCAAACCTATATATACTTCGCCGGGATTGTGATCTGAGTTAACTAACCTTGCCGTACAAACCGCCCCTGCTATTAATAAAGAAATAGAAATATAAAACCCATAATTTATTTCAGCAGTAATGGAAAGCAGGTATATAAACGCTATCATAACACCTGCAGAAATTGCATGCATGCTTACTTTTAAATAAGTGTTGAATATTAATCCTATACTTGATGCAATAAATATGGCAAGAGCCAGCATTACAAACTGCTTTGGATATTCGGGTTGATTGCGTAGCACATACCACATCCAGAAATAATAAACACCACTAGCTATATAAGGAATGATCCTGTCTTTTTGTGTACGCAGGTATATGGAACTTACAAAACCAAGGGCTTTTGACATTAAAACTGTTGCCAGCGGAAATACTGTATACATCACCAGGAAGCGAAGCATCAATATCAGCTTGTCATTAGAGCTTATGCTTAAAAAAATGTTGGAATAATTTAATACAAACCAGGATAAAAAAACCGGTATGAATAATGGATGGAAAATAAGAGATATAACTTTTGCAGCCAGCTTAATTGCAGGATGAAAATGAAGTGGCAGTCCGTTGTGGTGTAGTTTCCCGTTTCCTTCAATCATTATTATAACTCTTTGCGCAACCTGGCTACAGGAATATTCAGCTGCTCCCTGTATTTTGCCACTGTTCGTCGTGCAATGTTATAACCTTTTTCCTGAAGTAATTCTGTAAGCCTTTCATCACTCAAAGGCTTCTTTTTGTTTTCACCTTCTATCAGATCGCTTAATATTTTTTTCACTTCACGGGTAGATACTTCTTCTCCACTGTCTGTAGTGAGTGACTCACTAAAGAAAAATTTTAACCTGTATGTTCCAAATTCAGTTTGAACAAATTTTGAGTTTGCCACACGGCTTACAGTTGATATATCCAATCCTGTCCTTTCAGCAATATCTTTCAGTATCATGGGCCTTAAATTCGTTTCATCGCCCGTAAAGAAAAATTCATGCTGGTGATTCATGATAGCAGTCATAGTGCTTAGCAAGGTATGCTGCCTTTGCTTTATGGCATCAATAAACCATTTTGCTGAATCAATCTTTTGTTTAATAAATAAAACAGCTTCTTTTTGCCTCCTGTCTTTTTTTGCTCCACGATCATAATCTTTGAGCATATCTCTGTAACCTTCGCTTATGCGCAATTCCGGAGCGTTTTTAGAATTTAATGTTAGTTCCAATTTTCCTCCATTGTTATAAATAAAGAAATCCGGAATAACATAACTCTCTGCTTTATTTACTTCTGTTGCCTGACCACCCGGCTTTGGATTTAATTTTGTAATGTGCTGCATTACATCTTTCAGTTCATCGTCGGTAATATTCAATCCTCTTTGTATTTTTTCGTAATGCTTCTTGGTGAACTCATCGAAGTATTTTGTAAGTGCCATGATGGCAACATCTACTTCTTTTCCCTCTCTTTTTTGCCGGAGTAATTGCAACAGCAAACATTCCTGAAGGTTTCTTGCTGCCACTCCGGGCGGATCAAAATTTTGAATGCTTTTAATTAATATTTCTACCTCTTCCTCAGTTGTCATGATGTTTTGTCTGAAGGCAAGATCATCCACTATAGCTGATGTTTCTCTGCGGAGGTAGCCGTCTTCATCAATACTTCCAATAATTTGTTCTGTAATTCTGGCTTCTTTTTCATCCAGTTTCAGCATTCCCAACTGGCTTTCCAGCTGCTCATAAAAACTTGTTTCTATTTTATAAGGGAGTGTTTGTTTTTCTTCCTGGTCACCATAATTTTCATCTCTCAATTTATAATCAGCTATATCATCATCACCATCCTGCACATAATCAGAAATATCTATATTCTCATATTGATCATCAGAGCTTAATTCTTCGCTTTCGCTGTTAAATTCTTCTGCAGGCTGTTCGGCAAATTCATCTGTACCCTCATAATTTTCATCATGCTTATCTTCAGAAAGTTCTAATGCAGGATTTTCTTCCAACTCCTCTTTCACCCTCTCTTCCAGGTGCGCCGTGGGTACTTGCAGCAATTTCATTAGCTGAATTTGCTGTGGCGATAGCTTTTGTAATAATTTCTGTTGTAAACTTTGATGTAGACTCATGTTCAGGTTTCATTAGGGCGAAAAAAAATTCGCCTTTCCTCAAAAATCGAGCCGTAAATTTACAGTAAATAATTCATGATGAACAAAAGACTGCTTGGCCCTTTGCTGATGTTTATGATTTCTTTACCTGCATTTTCACAAACGGCATACCCAGAAATCAGCTCAGCATCTTTTAAATCTATAAAAACCATTCCATCGGATTTTTATGTAAAGGGGTTAGGTTATTATTGTAAGAAGGAATGGCAGTTTCAAAAGACTATAAAACTTCCTTTATTTCTCAGGCTTGGAAATAAAGATTATGTAGATTTCCTGGAGGGAAAAAAATACTCAAGAAAAAACTATTAACTGTTATACATAAGGGATTAGTTTCCTAAAGTAGCTTGTCGCTTTGGGTTCACCGGCAACCAGTCCATCGGTGGAATTAATGCCGGATCTTTATAGTAGTTATTCTGCAGCGAATCGTTCCAGCCATTTGGATTATTATTAAAAGACTTACTGCTAAAATAAACACTCCCCTGTACTGTTGGATATTGACGAAGCAGCTCCAACTGCTTTGGAAGTTGTGTTGGATTGTGCCAGGCTACACTTGTTTTTTCCAATGCCCTGTATACACCATGCCCTATATACATATGTCTGCCGTAAGCATGTTTGCTCCACCAGTCAATTAAAGTTTCGTATGCTACAAGCCTGTGACCCAGCTCCCAGTATAACTGTGGTGCTACATAATCTATCCAGCCATTTTTTGTCCATAACAAAACATCGGCATACAGGTCATCATAATTTGTTACACCACCTTTTGTCGGGCTACCCATAGGATCCTTATCCTGGTTGCGCCAAACACCAAAAGGAGAAATACCAAACTTAACCCATGGCTTTTCTTCTTTTATAGCTTTGCTCAATTTCACAATGATTGAATCAGTATTACTTCTCCTCCAGTCATCCCGCTTCATGCCATTGCCATATAAATTGAAAGTTTTTGCATCGGGAAATTCTTTTCCTGCAACACGATAAGGATAGAAATAATCATCCATATGCACCGCATCAATGTCATATCTTTTTACAATATCCTTTACCACTTTGGTTACCCATTCCTGCCCTTCTTTATTACCCGGATCAAAATATAATTTACCGCCATATTCCAAAAACCATTGTGGATGTAATTTGGTTATATGAGAAGGTGCAATAGAAGACCTGGTGATGTTAAAGTTTGCACGATAAGGATTTAACCATGCATGAAATTCAAAACCACGTTTATGAGATTCATTCACCATAAATTCTAACGGATCATAATAAGGAAAGGGAGGTTTGCCTTGTGTGCCTGTTAACCACTGGCTCCATGGTTCAAAAGGAGAAGGATAAAAGGCATCTGTTGCGGGTCGAACCTGCACTATGACGGCATTCATTCCATTCTTTTTATGCATATCAAGCTGTCGAATGAATTCCTTTTTTTGAGCTTCAGGATTATTATAATGCTGCTTTAAAGGCCAATCAATATTATCAACAGTGGCTATCCACACACCCCTGAATTCTACAGGCTGTTGTGCAATTGATTGTAACGTAAAAATTGAAAGGAAAAAAAGGATAAGGAGTCTGGACATAATCAACAAGGTTTTTCAACGGCAAAATACAATTATTTATATGCTTCTAACCTTATCCAACAAATTACTTAACATTTCAGCTTCATTTTCAGTTAAGTTATCCATAACCTTATTGATGTGATCATCTTCTGTATCCAGTTTCTTGAGCAGCTTTTGACCTTTCTCTGTTATGACAACATCCACCAATCTTTTATCTTTTGAGCAGGTGCTTTTTTTAACAAGTCCCTTTACAAGTAAGCGGTCCACAATGCGACTTGTATCACTCATTTTATCAAGCATTCTCTCTCTTATTTGCAATGTTGAAAGAGGATCAGGAAAGCTGCCGCGAAGAATGCGCAGGATGTTGTACTGCTGGTGCGTGATATCTTCTTTCGATAAAAAACTTTTTATACGCTCTATGGTCCAGCCATAAGTATACAGCAGGTTCACAACAGCTTTCTGTTTGGTGCTCCTAAAATTGGACTGATGTATATCCTGCTCTATTCCCATACCATTGCAAAATTAACTTTTAACCCCAAACCTTTACACCTTCCGAACAATTAGCACATATATCAATATTCTTACGGCTTTCCAATACCTGGCTCCTGAATGTTTTAAATTTTTTATTTTTCCAAAGCTCTTTAAAGTTTTGTTGCTGCAGATCTCCCAGCTGATGCTGCGCATCTTTATCAAAACAACAGGGTACAACTGCACCATTCCAGGTGATTACCGGGTCATGCCACAGGCGCCAGCAATGATTTTGATTGTTGCCTTTAAATTCCATTTTGCCGTCTTTGTTTTTTGTATAACGGCTGTATTTTTTATTAATAGGAATGAGTTGATTGGGATCTGTTTCATAATCATAAACCTGCGCAGTCTTTAGCCGCACCTGGTCCACACCAATCTCTTTTGCCAGTTTATGTACTTCTTCTATCTGGTGTTCATTATGCCTTACCACTAAAAATTGAAAAATAATAAAAGGAGTTTTGCTTTTTAATGCTTTCTTCCATTTAACTACATTGGCAGCTCCTTCTAAAACTTTATCTATTCTTCCTCCCACACGATATTGCTGGTAGGTATCCTGTGTTGTTCCGTCAATAGAAATGATAAGCCTGTCTAAACCACTTTCTACCGTTCTTTTTGCAGCAGCATCATGTAAATAATGAGCATTGGTAGAGGTAGCCGTATAAATTTTTTTTGATGCTGCGTATTGCACCATATTTAAAAAATCCGGATTGAGATAGGGTTCGCCCTGGAAATAAAAAACCAGGTAAGTAAGGTCTTTTGAAATTTGATCTATGGTTTCTCTAAAAAAATCCTTTTTCAGCATGCCGGTAGGGCGGGTGAATGCTCTTAACCCGCTTGGACACTCAGGGCAACGAAGGTTACAGGATGTAGTGGGTTCAAATGAAATAGAAATGGGCATACCCCACTGCACTGCTTTTTTTGTGATCTTGCTTATCTGGTAGCTGCTGTACACTTTCACCATGTTCAGCAATCTTCTTGGTGTAACCTTAGATAAAAAATTAACACTGTCATTCCAGTTCATCTGCGGCATCATGCAAGTTAAAGAATTCAGGAAAAGGGACAAGAGGCAAGGAACAAGGCACAAGATTTAAGGGACAAGGGACAAGGATTAAGGCACAAGGATCAAGGAACAAGTTAAGGATAAGGATTAGGTTAAGGTTAAAATCTCATTCACCATTGACCATTCACTATTGCGCCCACCAATAACAAATCTTCAAATCTCCAAAATCTCCAAAATCTGCTCTACCCTCATTATCATTGCACTAATGGCTTCTAAAAAGAAAAAGCGGGAAAGGTTTTTCAAAAGGTTTATTCTTTTTGTATTGATACTTTCACTTTCCGGTCTTGCTTATCTTTTTTATTTGTGGGCCCTCAGTAAAGACACAAGCTTTATAGAATACGAAGAATTTGGCATTCCCATGCCCACACGTT
>JACDAZ010000461.1 GCA_013695175.1 Flavisolibacter sp.
GCCTTAAAAAGCGTGGCATGTTTGGCTGAACCATTAATTCTTTTTGCGTAATAATTTCTTTTTGTGCTAATCCAAATGCAAGATCTTTTGTATGAGATAAAGTTTGCAGTTTCCATTTAGTAAGATCTTCAGGGGCTGTAAATGTAAATTCTATATTTCCGTCCTTATCTGTTTGCAATTGAGGAAAGAAAAATGCGGTTTCAATAAAATTCTTTCTTACCTGTACAAAGTTATCAAAAGCGTTGATTAATGGTGATATGGTTGTATCCACAGAGATAGCTCCATTAGCAGCTTGTTCTCTTTCTGAGGGTGCACCTGGGGCTATTGCTTTTTCCTGTGAAGACATGTCACTCATTACTTCAACACCGGCAACTCTTCCCTGTAATGATCTTTGATAATATACTCTATTATGGTATGCAAAAAAGAAATGATCATATGTTTTTTCAAAATTTCTATAATCATTTTCCATCCATTTTTGTAATGCACTTACCGAACTAAAATTTGCATTACCCTGCCACAATCCTATTGTTCTGTACACAGGCCAGATTGAGGGTTTACTCCAATTGTGTATTTTAAACTGATCTAAAGATGCATCATACATACTGGTCAGCATTTCAGCTGCTACCTTATCTTTTGTATTACCTGTTATACGCACTTTCCATTTTTCTTCACTGCCCGGTAAAGTTTTATCTCTAAAAGTTGCAAACTCTATGTCCAGGTTTTTATTACTCCATGGTACATCTATAACATCATTAAATTGATGGAGCCTGTTGTCTTTTATAAAAAAGTAAGAAACTCCATAACCACCACGGTCTTCTTCTTTGGCAGTAAAATCAATGGTTTGAATTGAATTGTTTAATGAAAGAATTTTCTGTTCACGTTCTTCCTTTCCCTGGTCTGAATTTGTTTTATCAATTTCCTGAACCAGGTAAACATTTGATGCCGAACTACCAATTAATACAGATGTTTTTTCACCGGGCTCTATTGATGCATTTTTATTGATAGCCCATAAATATTCCGGTTTAGTAAGAGATTGTTTTTGAAGATGATATACTTCAAAATACTTAACATCTTTTACTTCATTGCCTTCTTTATCTTTTGTAGTAGCTTCTATTGCGTAGTGACCCGGTAAAAGTGAAGCTTTTAAAAGAGGAAATACATAATTGCTACGGCTGCTATCTGTAGTAGTAAAAACAATTTCACCTTTGACCCATGTTTGTTTGTTGTTTTCATCTTTGTATTCGTCATGTGGAAATAACCTAATATATTCTTCTTTAGTAAAAACAAATTGATCGGGTTGTCTCCAGTAGCGGTTGCGCATCAGTCTTTGTTCCGGAATTAATTTAAAAACGGAAATAGTAACCGTTGCTTTTTGAAATTCCCTGTTCATATTTTCTGTACGAACAACAAGGTTTTTTAAACTGTCTGCTATCACTCTTTCCGGCACCTCCAGTTGTAATACTAATGATTTATAACCTGCACTTACAACTGTTTCTGTACTTCTTGTTTCACCATTTATATCAGTCACATCTGCATAGATCCGATAATCAAATACAGGTTCCAGTTTTTTATCAATTTTTAAATCAGGAATAGCAGGGAAGGAGATTTTATATATTCCATTTTGATCAGTTGTGGTTTCACCATGTGCTATTTCCATTGGCGGTGATTGTGGAAACCACCAGCTTCGCATACGCCAGGGATAAATAAATCGCGGTTCTCTTACAACACGGTAACTCACCTTTGCACCATCCACCACATTGCCGGCATAAGCATTAGCCTGGCCTTCTATTGTAATTGAATCGCCAACCTTATAAGTTTCTTTCACTTTTTTAAATTCAACATAAAATTTTGGTCTTTTATATTCCTCTACAGAAAAACTTGCAGCACTGCGGGTTTCTTTATCTGTTATTGTAAAAAGGCCATTCAATAAATTTTGTGGTAGTTGAAAGTTCCCTGTAAATGATCCAAATTCATTAGAAGTTAAAACCAGCGAATCCTTTAGCTGGTAATTGGCATCACGCAAATAAACTGTGACTTTATACCCAGGGGCCGCTTTACTTTCTTTACCATTGTGAGAAATGGCAATTCCTTTAAACTGAACATTTTGGCCTGGTCTGTAAATAGAACGATCGGTAAAATAAAAAATTTTCTTTGTCTCTTTAGCTTTTTCGTTTGCTTCAGGATCTATGTAGCGATAATCATATAAAGCTTCATTTAAAAAAAGCCTGTCGTTATTGTGTACAATATCAAGAAGATAACCTCTTTCACGGGGAGATCTGTTTTCATTAATAAAAAACTTTCCTGTTTGATCAACCTTGTAATTGGCTGTTTTAATTAATGAATATGCAGATGTATTATAATTATATTGTTGTTTATAAACCTGCACTGCTGCATTTGCAAGCGGCTGACCTGTTTGCCTGTGTAATACAAAAAATTGATTTTGCCTGTGTATAAAACTAATGTTGGAAACATAAAACAGTTGTGCACCTAAAGCATTTTTTTGCAGAGTAAAATTGTTGTCTGCAGATGCTAAAAGAATATATTCTCCCACAGGAAGCGCATCTACTTTTATTTCAACAGCATGTGACTGCAGGTCGTTTGTTGCTGGAAGGTCCTGGCTCCAGCTGTGTATAAATTTTGCAGACCGCAATGCTGACCAATATTTATCATGATCCTGCTGCAGTAAATTTTTCATCCTTTCATCAGGTACAACTAACCTGAAGAATAATTTATTGATATTCCTGTATTCTACCAATGCCCTGAATGGATCACCGGGAACATTTATTTTTTCTACTTCAAATGAAAAATGCTTACGTAAGATTTCATTCAATAAGTTGTAACTGTTTGTCCAGCCTTCATTTTTGATTATTGAATCTTTTACAACATTTTCAAGTAGTTCTTTAGCTTTTATTCTTGCATACCTGTTCGTAGTATCTCCCAAGGGATTGTATTGCGAAGCCTGGTTTTCAAAAAATAAAGCAAGTAAATAAACAGCCTGCTTTGTTGATGCATGCTTTGGATATTTGGATATGATGTGCTGCAAAGCCTGCCGGTAAAGTTCATCTTTATTTACAGCTACAGCATTATGATAAACAAATTGCAATCTTTCCAGGTCTGCATCTATCAGTGCAATTGGGTTTGCATCTTTTAAATGAAAAGCCAGTAACCGCTGGTAAATATCTAAGGCTTTTTGTTGTAGTGAAATACTATCCCTGGATTGCAAGCTAACAGAAATAAATTTCTCTGCCGGTGCAAATGCATTTGCATGATCAATCTGAAAAGCATATGAAGGTCTTTTCAGATCCCTTTCATCGTTTTTAAAATAATTTAAGGCATTGTGTGCTAACAGATCATATAATGTAGGTCTTAATGATCTTACATTTCCTTTGACAATAATGGCATTATAAGGTGATAATTTAGTTGCTTTTAAAACAGCTTCACTTTGGATAGACTGCAGATAAAGATTGGTGATGGTCTTATGAAAATCATCTGCCGACCA
>JACDAZ010000486.1 GCA_013695175.1 Flavisolibacter sp.
TCAGTTTGAGATACCAGCTTACCAGATCTGTCTTTAAATGTTTCTGTAGTAGCTAATGGAAATTTTGCTACTGCAATATTACCTTCAAGAAATTGAACATCCGGATCTTTACCTAAATTTCCTATAAGCATCACTCTATTTACGCCTCTCATACCTAACAATTTTTCGTGAATAATTCCAATTACTGCTTCTGTTAATAAATTTAACTAAAAACATCAAATTTTCTGCCACATAAATTACTTCATCTCAAGTAAGAGGTAATAAACAGCTTTAGTGTCCGTGGAAAAGGGAAATTTTGAAGATCTTTTTTATTAACCCATTGATACTCTTCTATTGCTACAGGTTGCTCTAAGGAAATTCTGTAGAATTTAAAATGAATTTGTTGATGCGTTAACTTTTGACTGCTGCTCCATGTTTCTTTAATATTGCTTAAGCTGATCCCAAAATTTGAAATCTTATTTAATTTAATAGTAGATGACGACGCTTCTACCAGTGGAAATTGAAAAAGATTTTGCCAGATATCTTTTTTCTGTCTTTTACCGATTATTATGAAATCTTTATTTTCCAATATAAAATAATGAAACCATCTTTCTTTTTGGAGTAGTTTATTAATTTTTACCGGCAGCTGATGCTGCTTGTTCTTTTGAAAAGCAATACAGTTTTTTTTGAAAAAGCAACTTTCGCAATCTGGAAGAGGTTTACAAACAGTAGCACCAAAATCCATAATAGCTTGATTGTATTTACCTGCTTTTTTGTGAGGTAAATGATAGTCAGCAAGTCTGGAAAAAATATTTTTACCTTCCTTAGTATCAATAGGAGTGTCTATACCATGTATACGCGATAAAACTCTGTAAACATTACCATCCAAAACAGCAAAAGGTAAATTGTATGCAAAAGATGCAATAGCAGCAGCTGTATATTCACCTACTCCTTTCAACGATAAGATTTCCTGGTAGGTTGAAGGAAAGATTCCATGATACTGATTATGTATAAGCCTGGAGGTATAAATCAGATTCCGGCACCTGTTATAGTAACCCAAGCCTTCCCATAGCTTAAAAACATTTTGCTCGGAAGCGGTTGCCAGATGTTTTACAGTAGGAAAAGCTTCAAGAAATTGTGTATAATATTTTAAGCCTTGCTCAACCCGGGTTTGTTGTAAAATAATTTCACTTAACCAAATTTTATAAGGATCTTTTTCGCCTTTCCAGGGCATTTGGCGATAATTTTTTGTTTTATTCCATTTTAAAAGTCCGGAACTAAACTTTAAAGCAGAGCCTGTTTCTGCCAACGTCAAATCCAAATTTAAAGGCACAACATTGAGTTTTTTGAAAAAAAATGTTACATAAAGTTACGTATGCTATTGACAATCATTATATTTAATCATATATTGCTTAATCAAAACAGACAAAAAACTTGCTATGAGAAAAGCTGATTTAGTAAACCAGATTTCAGAGAAAACCGGGATACCAAAAGTAGATGTTTTAGTTACCCTGGAATCAATGTTTAAAGAAATTAAAGAATCTCTATCTAAAGGTGAAAATATTTATATAAGAGGTTTTGGTTCTTTTATCACTAAAAAAAGAGCTGCAAAAATTGGTCGTAACATCAAAAAAAATATAGCTGTTCACATTCCCGAACATTATATTCCTGCATTTAAACCGGCAAAAGAATTTGTTGCTGAAGTAAAGAAAACCACAGCAGAGTAATACCTTTGCACTCCTTTTTAAGGAGATGGCAGATATGAAGAGACCGCAATGGATAGCTGCAAGTATAGCTATATTACTCACTGTAAGTTTATATGCATTAACCAGGGACCAGCTATTTGGATATCATCCTATACAAGGTTCTGCAGCATCAACACCTGCACCACAGGGTCAATTAACCATTGATACCATCCTTCATCATGCAAAGGAAAGGTTAACAGATGATCAGTTAACAAGAATTCACTTTTTAGAAAGTAGTATTTCCCGGGGCGATGTTTTGTCTCAAAAACTACATATTTATCACCAGTTAGCCCGTTTTTGGAGAGATACCGCAAAAATTTTTGAACCTTTCGGATGGTATACGGCGGAAGCCTCCCGGTTGGAAAATTCAGAAAAAAGCCTCACTTTTGCTGCCCGTTTGTTTTTACAGAATCTGAGGTATGAAGAAAATGCAGACCTGCGCCAATGGAAGGCAACTCAGTCCAAAGATTTATATGAACGTTCTTTGAAAGTAAATCCGGGAAATGATTCGGTACAGGTGGAACTTGGAGAAGTGTATGTGTACGGCGGACTGGCAATGCCTATGGAAGGTATTACTATGATCAGAACCGTGGCAGATAAAAATCCAAATAATTTATATGCCCAGATAAGTTTGGGCAATGCCAGTTTAGCATCAGGACAATTAGATAAAGCAATAGAACGTTTTAGCAAAGTTGTTCAGCTGAAGCCTGATCATTTAGAAGCCGTTTTATTGCTGGCTGATACCTATGAAAGAAAAGGAGATAAAGCTGAAGCAATAAAATGGTATAGCCGAAGCTTGCCTATAATTACAATTCCAGGATTGAAAACAGAAGTAGAAAAAAGAATAACCCAATTGAGATCATAAATTATTTATTTACAAATTATTTTGAAGTATGCCTTGTGGTAAAAAAAGAAAGCGTCATAAAATAGCGACGCATAAGAGAAAGAAAAGATTGAGAAAAAACAGACATAAAAAGAGGAAATAAACTCTTTTTGAAAGGGCTGGGGTATCCCGGCTACTTACTACTGCTGGTTGTGCTCAGTACCATTTTCGTAACCATCCCATCAAATTGCCCCTCTTCTTATTAAAAAGGTTACTGCAGCATAGGTATTTAATGCAATCAGCATGTATTCATGATAATAAAGCTGTAGTAATGTGAACAAAGAATTAATTATTAATGCTGCTCCTTATGGAGTAGATATTGCCTTACTGGAAGATAAAAAATTAGTGGAGCTGCATACAGAAAAAACTGATGCACGCTTTGCTGTGGGTGACCTGTACCTGGGTAAAGTAAAGAAACTGATTCCCGGCCTTAATGCTGCATTTGTGGATGTAGGTCATGAAAAAGATGCATTTCTTCACTATACTGATTTAAGCCCGTATGCCCGTTCTTTATTGAAATTTACCCAACAGGCTATTAATGATAAAACACCTGATGGTTTTGATTTTAGTGAATTTAATAATGAAGCTGAAATAGTAAAAACTGGGAAAATTAATGATGTACTAAATGGTAAGCCTAATATTTTAGTACAGATATTAAAAGAACCAATTGCTGCTAAAGGCCCAAGGTTAAGCTGTGAAATTTCACTGCCCGGACGTTTTGTTGTTCTCACTCCGTTCAATGATATCGTAGCCGTTTCCCGCAAAATTCATTCTGCCGAAGAAAGAAAACGACTTCAAAGAATTATTGAATCTATAAAACAAAAGAATTTTGGTGTTATAGTACGCACAGCCGCTGAAGGAAAAAATACTGCAGAATTGCATGAAGACCTTGCAGAACTGGTAAATACGTGGCAAAATATTCAAAAGAATTTAAGTGGTGCTGTTGCACCAACCCGTGTTTTAAGTGAACAAACAAAAACTAATTCCATACTTAGAGATCTGTTGAATGAAGATTTTAATCGTATTGTCACAAATGACAAAGGAATTTTTACAGATGCCAAAAGTTATATTCAAAAATTTGCACCAGAAAAAATTGATATTGTAACACTACACCAA
>JACDAZ010000042.1 GCA_013695175.1 Flavisolibacter sp.
ATTTTTTTTAAAAGGTTAAGAACTGAAAATGCAGGTGTTTGTATTTTTTGTGAACATTCTTCATAAATTCTATATGCTGAATCAGGATTCAGAAGTTCATGTATATCAAAATAACGTTGCAGTTCTAAATGCGTCCAATGGTATAAAGGATTCCGTAAGGTAAAAGGTACAGTTTCAGCCCATTTCTGAAATTTTTCAAAATCATTTTTGTTACCTGTACAATAGCTTTCATGATTGCCGTTGGCACGCATAGCCCTCTACTTATAGTGATCGCCATACAACCATGCCTGTGTAAGATTTTCAAACTGGTGATCATTCGCAATCTGGTCGGGTGGCAGATGGCAGTGATAATCTATAACAGGCATTTCCTTAGCATATGCATGATACAAATGCTTAGACGTTTCGTTATTCAACAAAAAGTCTTCATCCATAAATTTTTTCATACCATTTTTTTTGTATGTTTTATTTAGCAACTTTTCTCACCATCAGATTTTAATTATTCCATTGCACGGATGATACCCAGTTCCAAACCTCTTATTTCTGCCAATCCCTTTAACCGGCCAATGGCAGAATACCCCGGATTTGTTTTTTTATGTAAATCATCCAGCATCTGGTGTCCATGGTCAGGGCGAAAAGGGATAGAAATTTTTCGCCGTTGTTGTAATGCTACCACTTCTTTTACAACCGCATACATATCAGTATCTCCATCAAGATGGGCAGCTTCATAAAAATTTCCGCTGAAATCTTTTTTAACATTCCGCAAATGCAAAAAATGAATTTTATCCGCCAATGTTTTAATCATTTGGGGCAAATCATTTTCAACAGATGCACCTAAAGATCCTGTACAAAAACAAACACCGTTAGCGGTATTATTCACTTTATTCAGCAGGTAATTAAAATCATTGACAGTGCTTACAATTCTTGGTAAGCCTAATATGGGAAATGGAGGATCATCGGGGTGAATCGCCAGCTTAACACCACATTCTTCCGCCACTGTACTTACTTCTTTTTGAAAATAGCATAAATTTTCACGTAAGGCATTTGCATCAATGTCCTTATAAGACTCCAGCTTCTTCAGCATTATTGATGTAGTAAGTTTTTGCTCGCCAGGTATACCAAACATTACCACACCGGCTAAGGCCTGCAGTTCATCTTCTGTATATTTTTTATAGCGTTCTTCTGCCTGATGTAAAACAGGCGAAGCATAAGATAGTTCTGCTCCCTTGCGTTTTAAAATATACATATCAAATACAGCCAGATCTATCCAGTTAAAATAAAGAGCTAACGCACCATCAGGTAATTTATACTTTAATGATGTTCTCGTCCAGTCGTTAACCGGCATAAAGTTGTAGGTGATGACAGGAATATTACAAGCTGCTACATTACGAATTGATGTTTTATATTTTTCAATATACTCTTTATAATTACCGGTTTGGGTTTTGATAGATTCATGAACTGTTATACTTTCCACAACAGACCATGTAAGACCAGTTTTTTCTATTTCTGATTTTCGTTTTTTAATTTCATCAACGGTCCACACCTCTCCATGTGGAATATGATGCAATGCTGTTACAACACCTGTAGCACCAGTTTGCTTTACATCCTGTAGGGTTACAGGATCACCCGATCCAAACCAGCGCCATGTTTGCTCCATTCTGTACATAGTTTCATTTTATACGCCACTAAAGATGGAAAAACCACCATCCACGGTTGTAATACTTCCTGTAACAAATTTTGAAGCATCACTTAATAACCACAAAAGAGATCCTACCAATTCTTCAGGCTCACCAAAGCGATTAAAAGGTGTTTTATTAATAATTAACTGACCTCTGGTGGTAAGATTTCCATCTTCATCCAATAAAATTTGTTTGTTTTGTTCTGTAATAAAAAAACCCGGTGCAATTGCATTCATCCTGATTTTATCTCCATATCTGTTTGCCAGTTCTACTGCAAACCACCGGGTGTAACTTTCAATTGCAGATTTTGCTAAACTGTACCCCAGTACTTTTGTAATAGCCAGTTGTGAAGCCATTGAAGAAATATTTACTATGCTGCCACCTCCATTATGTTTTATGGCTTCACCAAAAACCTGCGTAGGAATAATAGAACCAAAAAGATTCAGCTGCATTACTTTCTGCAAAGCCTCAATGTTTAATTGAAAAATATCCTGCTCCGGTTGAATCATAGCTTCCGGAATATTTCCCCCTGCACCATTCACCAAACCATCAACTTTACCATATTCAGAAACTATTTTTTCACAAGCTTTTCTTACCTGATGTTCATCAGTAACATCAGCAATTAATGCTATTGCAGAACCACCATCCTTATTAAGAAAATCAGCTCTTTCTCTGGCCACTTTTTCATTTCTACCTAAAATGCCTACTTTACCACCTGCTTTTGCAATCCCTTTGATAAAAGCATCACCCAATACACCTGTTCCGCCTGTTACAACAATTACTTTATCATCAAGCGTAGAGTCCTTTTTGTTATTCACTTTGCTTCATTTTTATGTTTGATAAATTAATTGAATTGGGCTCTCTTGTAATTTTAAAATTATAAAATTCTTCTCCCGTTAATACAGGCGGTAAATTAGCATATTGTTGTGTACCAATAAATCCATCGTAAGAAATAACAGCTTTACCTCCGGAACCTCTTTTAGTTGTTACAAGAATAACTCCGTTAGCACTTTCTGCACCATAAATAGCTAATGCAGAAGCATCTTTTAAAATATCAACAGATGCAATATCTGAAGGATTTATATCCGAGATACTACCACGATAAGGAATGCCATCCAGAATAATAAGCACACTTCTGCTACCACTAATAGATTTTTGTCCTCTTATTACAACACTTATATTATTACCTTCTGCACCACCTCCGTTTGCGTTTATAGCTATACCGGGTACAGCACCTTGTACTGCCTGGAGAAGATTAGAGTTTGGCATATTTTCGAGCCGCTGCTTATCAACAGAAACAACAGAACCTGTTACATCTTTTCTTCTTTGTGTTCCATATCCTACCACCACTACGGCATCTAATGATTGACCGGATGTTTCTAAACGAACATTTAATTCAGTGTTATTTCCAATAGGAAGTTCTTTATCCGCAAGACCCACATAGGAAAAAATTAAAGCATCACCTCTTCTTCTTTCAACAGGTAACCTGTAAGTGCCATCAGCAGTAGTCGTTGTTCCTGTTGATGTTCCCTTTAAAGACACAGACACACCCTGTAAGGGATTTCCGGCATCGTCAGTTACTTTTCCGGTAACAGTTGAAGTTTGTGCAATTACATTTTTACTAAAGGTCAATAAAAACAATAAAATGAAAATGCAACAACTGGGGCGTAAATTTAATTGCATAAGTAATTTTTGGGATGAGCAATCATTTTTGAACGGTATTGCTTCAGTATTCTTCGTGCAGCATAATCCAGTCAATTGTAGTCAGAAGAGCAACCGTTTACCAAACTTATCGAAATAAAAAATCAAGGGAGATGATAAGTTGTAGAATTAGTTACTACATCGATTGAAATTGTTTCAGATTATTGTTTTATTTTATCAGTTCCTTTACCGGAACATACAATTTGAGCATATTATGAAAAAAGGGGTTACACTTAAAGATATCGCCATCAAGTTGAATATGTCTGTTTCTACTGTATCAAAAGCTTTAAGCAATGATGCTTCTATAAGTGACATGACTAAAGAAAGAGTATTAAAACTTGCCAATGAATGGTATTATACACCCAATGAAGCTGCACGTCATTTTAAACAAAATAAATCTTTTACGCTGGGTTTAATTATACCGGATCTGCTGGATCAATTTTATGGATTGGCTATAAACGGTGTAGAGGAAGTGGCGGCAGAAAATAAATATAATGTTATCGTCTCTCAATCACATGAAAATGTTGAAAAGGAATGTAAGATTATTGATGTAATGAGCCGTAACAGGGTTGATGGAGTCATCATTGCTATATCAAAAAACACACAGGATATGGCCCCATTTCATAAACTTATTTATACCGGAATTCCCGTTGTATTTTTTGCCAGAGCACCTACAGAAATGTCTTTCAATTATGTTTCTGCCAATAATGAAGATGGAGCTTTGAAAGCAATAAAATTTCTGGTAAAAAGGGGACATAAAAGAATTGCACATCTGATGGGCCCTTCTGCCATGCCTATAAGCCAGCTAAGATTAGAATATTATAAAAATGCCTTAACAAAAGAAGGAATTGAGTTTGATCCTGTTCTAGTGAAAGAAATAGATTTTACAACAGCCGGTACAAATAAAGTAATGAAGCAGTTGCTAAATATGAAAAATCCTCCCACAGCTCTTTTTATTTTTAAAAATTATGTGAGCCTGGATGCCATAAATTATTTAAAGAAATACCATCGTTCAAAACTTTCTAAGGTGGATATGATTGGTTTTGGAAATCTGCCGTTAATACAATACCTGGATCATAAACCAGTAGCTTCTATTGAAGAAAACTCACATATCATGGGAATTGAGGCTGCCCAACTTTTATTCAGAACTATTGATCAACAGGAAACAGAGGTAAATGAAATATATCATCATATAAAAGTTCCATGCAAACTGATTATACATCATTAATC
>JACDAZ010000513.1 GCA_013695175.1 Flavisolibacter sp.
TCGCTCATTGCAAATGACAACCTGCATCCTTCTGGCCTGGAATATAAAAAGTGGGCTGAATTGCTTGCTCCAAAAATGAAGGCAGTATTGCAGTAATAAATTATGAGGATGATTTACTTCTTTCAATAGCAATTCTTTTTATCATTCCATTAAAAATGAAACCATGAAATGGAAAAACTGCATACCAATAAATTCTGCCCCACAATCCCAAGGGACGAAATGTGGCTGTTTGTTCCAGAATATTTTCATTCGTTATTTTAAATTCTAACCAGGCCTCTCCTGGCAATTTCATTTCTGCATATAAAAGCAAACGCTTTTGTTCTTTATTTGCTAATAATACACGCCAAAAATCCAATGAATCGCCTGCTCTAATAATTGTTGGACTTTTTCTGCCTCTTCGTAAACCAACACCACCCACCATCTTATCTAAAAAACCACGTAATGCCCACATCCAGTTACCATAATACCAGCCGGTCTTACCTCCTATTGACCATATTTTATTTAAAACATCATCACTGCTGCTGATCTTTATTTTACGAACATCCTTATAACAACCATTTACAGGAACTTCTATGTATTGCGCAATTCCTTTATTTAAAACATCGGATGTTAAAGCATCTTTCCATGATGATATTACCGCATTTTGTTCTATTTTATCAAATGCAAGAGAAATAGCTTTCTTATACGGAATAAGATTTATCCCTAATAATTGTGACAGGTTATTCGGTTCACAAACCACTTCCACTTTCATACTGTCAACAAGGTTTTTGGCAAGCGTATAAGAAGTAGCTGTTACAAAATACAACCAGTATGAAGAAAGTTTAGGCGTCATGACGGGGACTACAAATATTTTTCTATTTAATCCTCTTACCTGTGCAAATCCTAACAACATTTGTTTGTAGGTCAATATGTCCGGCCCGCCAATGTCATAGCTGTTATTGTACGTTTCCTCACGAAACAACACACGGGCTAAAAATTCAATTACATTACTGATGGCAATTGGCTGGCATTTTGTATTCAACCATCTTGGTGCAATCATTATGGGTAGTTTTTCCACCAGGTCCCTGATGATTTCAAATGAGGCACTTCCTGATCCAACTATAATACCTGCCCTTAAAGTAGTTAAAGGCACAGCACCTGCAGCTAAAATATCTTCAACATTTTTTCTTGAATGCAAATGTTTTGAAAGAACTTTTTCATTAGAAATTCCACCTAAATAAATAATTTGTTTAGCCTGTGTGCTGTTCAATGCTAATACAAAATTTTTAGCAGCTGCGGCTTCCATTGTGGCAAAATCTCCTGCAGAAGATGACATGGAATGAATAAGATAATAAGCAGCATCTATATCAGTGGGAATATTTTTTAATGTCTCTGTTTTTAGAAAATCAACTTCTATTACAGAAAGTAACTCAGAAGCCGGGTATGTATCCGTGTTAAAACGATTCAGATCCCGCAAACAACAAACAACCTCATGACCCTGCTCTAATAGAACAGGCAACAATCGTTGGGCTATATAACCAGTTGCACCTGTAAGGAGGATTTTCATAATGAATTATAGGATGTTTTAAAGTTAGACTGATTTACCTTTAAATAAACTTATTACTTACATAACAACCATTATTATAATAAGTTGAATAAGAAATTAAAGCTTTTATTTAAGCGAAGAGCATTTTTAAGTAGGTTTGCTTTGCCACCCTTGGCAATCATTAAATATGCATGAGATGAAAAAAATATTACTTGTTGTTTTTTTAAGCTTTTCTTTTGTTTTTAAAGCCATTGCAGATGAAGGCATGTGGCTTCCCCTCCTGTTAGGACAACAGGTATATAACGACATGGTGAAGAAAGGTTTAAAACTTTCTAAAGAACAATTATACAGTGCCAATAAAGCTTCCATAAAGGATGCCATTGTAATTTTTGGTGGCGGATGTACAGGTGAAATGGTAAGTACGCAGGGCCTTTTATTTACAAACCACCATTGTGGCTATAGCCAGATAGCTGCAGCCAGTACCGTTCAAAACAATTATTTAAAAGATGGTTTTTATGCCAAAAACAAAGGTGAAGAAATTCCTGCACCCGGATTATCTGTACAATTTTTAATAAGTATTGAAGATGTAACTAAAGAGGTGCTTGATTCTTTAAAAAAATTACAGGGTGCTGAAAGAGCTGGTGTTCAGACCAGAGTTTTAAATGCTATTAATGCCCGGATGAGTAAGCCCGAGAATAATATTGAAACGAGGGTAAACAGCCTTTTTAAAGGAAACGAGTTTCTTGCGTTTGTTTATCAACGTTATACTGATGTAATATTAGTAGGCACACCTCCTGAAAGTGTGGGGAAATTTGGTGGAGATACTGATAACTGGGAATGGC
>JACDAZ010000519.1 GCA_013695175.1 Flavisolibacter sp.
TAATCCCTGTTCTTCAGTAAGGTTCATCACCTCCTGCTTTTGTTCTGATTGTATATCAAATAAAAGCATGTTTGGCTGGTTGCCACTTGATGAAAGACTTATTCTGTTTACAAGTAAGCCCTGGATAAAGAACAATGTGCAGATAAATGCAGTTCCCAAACCAATAGATACAAGTAAAATGGTTGTTTGATTGTTAGGCCTGAAAAGATTTGCAAGACCCTGCCTCCATAAATAATTCCATGATTGCGGAAAGAATTTTCTAACTAACCACATTAATAATTTAGCAATGGCAGTTAGGATAAAAAAAGCGATAATTATACCAAGTGTAAAAAATGAAGCTTCTTTCCAGTTGTTCATCTGCAAAAAAGTAAATCCGAAGATGAAGAGTAAAATCAAGAAATAAACTACCCAGCGCCACCTGTCTTTACTCTTTTCCGGTTCCTGTACAGATAAACGTAAAGTAAGCAAGGGTGAGATCTTACGAATAGACATAAGAGGTAATAATGCAAACAATATGGTAATGACGATACCTAACGCAACACCCTGCAATATAGAACTCCACGATATAGTTGCCGGAACTGAAAACGGTAGAAAATCTTCTAATACTGCCGGTAAAAATTGCTGAACAATAGTGCCTAATAAAGCACCTGCAACAGAACCGATAAATCCTATAGTAACTATTTGAATAAGAAAAATTAAAAACGCTTGTATAGCCGTTAAGCCAAGGCAACGAAGAACAGCAATGGTTTTAATTTTTTCTTTTATATAAATATGTATAGCACTGGCAACACCGATGCATCCCAGTAATAATGCAATAAACCCAACCAGTGATAAAAATCTTGTCAAATCACTAAAAGCACGGCTGCTGTCTTCTTTTTTTGTTTCAATAGTATCATAAGAAAACCCATCTTCATTCAATCTTGGTTCGATTCTTTCAACCAGTTGCTTCAAATCCACAGGGCGGTCATATTTAAAAAAATAACGGTGAGAGATGCGACTGCCTTTTTGGGAAAGACCTGTTGCTTCCAGGTACTGTAAGGGTATATAAACAGTTGGTGAAACAGAAGCTGAAAATCCAGTTTGACCCGGAGCTTTTAATAAACTACCTGCAATGGTAAAACTAAGATTACCAAGGTTTATAGTGTCGCCCACCTTAGCATCAAATTGAACCATCAGGGTTTGATCTACCAGTGCCTGTTGTAAAGTTCTAAAAGTTTGAGCTGCAGATACAGGTTCAGTATCAATAGACCCATAATACGGGAATTCACCCTCAATAGCTTTAACCTGTACAAGCCTTACATCTTCGGTTCTTGTAAAAAAGATCATGGATGCAAAGCTTTGTTCAACAGACCTCCTGTCCCCCAAAGAATCTACAAGTTTTATGATCTCATCACCTGGTGGTCTGTTGCCTCCTATTTGCAAATCAGCACCAATAAGTGATGCTGCTTGTTTATCAATTTCATCATCAAGATTATCACTCAAAGAATATATGGCCACCAGGGCTGCTATACCCAATAAAATAGATGAAACAAACAAAAATAAGCGGGAACGGTTACGGCGGCTATCACGCCAGGCCATTTGAGCCAGCCATTTCAATTGTAAACCCTTTCTGTTATTCATTAATAGTTATTAAAACCCGATTCTTATTAATTTAATCTTTCGTCAGCAACAACTTTCCCGCCTTTTAATCTTATAATGCGACTGGTTTTTGAAGCAAGGTCCAGGTCATGTGTAACAATAACCAAAGTGGTTCCGGCTTCTTTATTAAGTTCAAACAAAAGAGGAATAATTCTTTCACTTGTTTCAGCATCAAGGTTGCCCGTTGGTTCATCTGCAAATAAAATTTGCGGCTTATTGGCAAATGCTCTTGCCAGTGATACTCTTTGCTGTTCGCCACCACTTAATTGGGCAGGATAATGAGAACTTCTGTCAGCAAGTCCAACTTTATCCAATAGTTCCATAGCCGAAGAGCGAATATTTTTCCCTTTACGCAATTCCATAGGAACCATTACATTTTCAAGAGCAGTAAGGGTAGACAGCAATTGAAAGTTTTGAAAAATAAATCCCACGTATTGATTACGAACTTCAGCAAGCTGGTTTTCATTCATATTATTTAAAATAAATTCATGCAAGGTTACTGTACCAGCACTTGCACGATCAAGTCCTGCACATAAACCAAGTAACGTAGTTTTGCCGCTTCCCGAAGGACCTACAATAGAAAGTGTAGAGCCTGCAGGAACAGAAAAATGTATGTCTTCCAAAACTGTTAAGGAACGGCCTGCACTTTGATAGGTTTTGCTTACGTTCTTAATTTCGAGTATTGTATCCATTTTTGCTTTGATTCTTCTTTTTAATTTGTGCTTGAAGTGGTAAAATATAATTCTAAGGATGTAATCGAAGTTAAAAGGATAGTAACATAATTATTCCTCAAAATTGATTTATGGGTAAGATGATGTTTAAATGGTGGTTGTTCATTTTCATATTTATAACAGCCTGCAACAATAATGGTTCTGAAACAACAGAAATTAATACATCTGCGGAAGAAAAAAAGGTTCAGGTTGAAAAAACAAAAACTATTGTTTTTTTTGGCAATAGCCTTACTGCTGGTTATGGACTCCAACCATCTGAAGCATTTCCTGCCAGGATTCAGGAAAAAATAGATTCTCTTAACCTGCCTTACAATGTAGTAAATGCAGGCGTTAGTGGTGAAACAACAGCTGGTGGCAACAGCAGGGTTGACTGGATATTACAACAACAACCTGTAGATATTTTTGTTTTAGAGCTTGGCGCCAATGATGGTTTAAGAGGATTACCGGTTGAACAAACAAAAAGAAACCTGCAATCTATAATTGATAAAGTAAGAAAAATATATCCTGATGCAGAAATTATTTTAGCAGGAATGCAGCTTCCGCCTAGCCTGGGTTTGGAATATTCAGCTTCATTTGGAAAAGTTTTTCCGGAGTTAGCTCGGCAAAATAATATTCCCCTTATTCCATTTATATTAGAAGGGGTTGGAGGCGAAGCAAATTTAAATTTACAGGATGGCATTCATCCAACTGCCGAAGGACATCGCAAACTGGCAGAAAATGTTTGGCAGGAACTGTATAGAGTGTTATAAATATTTTAATGACGATTAATAGTAACAAATTAAGCAGATCATTAGATTTAAAAGATGCAGTTGCTATTGGATTAGGAGCTGTAATTGGTGCAGGAATTTTTGTAGTAACCGGTGTAGCTGCAGGCATTGCAGGTCCTGCTTTTATAGTTTCTCTAATTATAGCAGGTATTGTAGCATCTTTTAATGCTTTAAGTTCTGCTCAACTCGCAGCCGTATATCCACAGGCAGGTGGCACTTATGAATATGGATATAGATTATTACACCCATTGCTTGGTTTTTCTGCAGGATGGATGTTTTTAATAAGTAAACTTGCAGCCGCAGGTGTAGTTGCTATAGGTTTTGGCAGTTATTTATTTCAATTATTACCTCTTTCATCAGCAGGCTTTTATTCCATTACAGCAATTATTTTATTGGTTATAGCAAATTATTTCGGTATAAAAAAAGCAGGTGCCATTAATTTAATTATTATTTCCATTACCATATTATCACTCTTGTATTTTATTATAAATGGTGCATCTCAAATACAAAAAGAAAATTTTGCGCCCTTTTCTCCTTTTGGTTTGAATGGTATTGCAGAAGCTTCTGCACTTTTATTTTTTGCATTTACTGGTTATGCCCGTATTGCCACACTTGCAGAAGAAGTCCATAATCCTGAGGTAACAATTCCAAGAGCTATTATTATAACCATCATCACTGCAATCATTTTATATGTTGCCGTTTCTATAGTTGCTGTTGGTGTTATAGGTACTGAAGCTATGGCATCCACTACATCTCCTTTACAAAGAGTAGGAGAAAACATATCAGCACCAGGTATAGAATTTATAATTGTAATGGGTGCTTCTACAGCAATGTTAGGTGTTCTGTTAAGCCAGGTGCTGGGTATAAGCCGAATGATGCTGGCAATGAGCCGCAGACAGGATTTACCCGCCTTTCTCAAGGTTATACACCAGCAATATAATGTGCCTCATAGCGGCATTTTATTAACAGGCAGTATAGTTGTAATTCTGGTTCTGGTTGGATCTTTTCAATTTATTTTAAATGCAGCTGCCTTTTCCATTCTATTATATTATACCATTACCAATCTTGCAGCTTTAAAGCAACCACAACATGAAAAACTGGTACATAGCATCATTCCTGCTTTGGGTTTAATTGGATGCATAGCTATGGCATTTTCTTTACCAATAAAGGTTATCATTAGCGGATTTGCCATTTTGCTATTGGGCATATTATTAAGATTTCTGATAAAATGGATAAATCAATAAAACGATAGATCAAACCGGCGTCAACACTGAATCGCCTGCTAAATATTCAAGCAGAGAAACTGTCATGTGGGGATTAAATAAATTGTACTTAGCAAAAGATGCTTCATCGCCAATCTTTATAGTAAATGCATTTTTATTGGTGGCTAAAACCTGAAACATATCTTCATCTGTTTTATCATCGCCGCATGCGAGTATAAAATCATAAGCATTTTCTTTAAGTAATTTTTTAACAATGGTGCCTTTATCAACACCTTTGATCCTGACTTCAATAATTTTATGACCTGAAGAAATCTGGATATTTAAATTATTAGTATATGCAGAAAGTTCTAAAGAAAGTTCTGCAGCTCTTATTTTTGCTTGTTCCGGATCTGCATTTCTAAAATGCCATACCAAAGAATATTCTTTTTCTTCAACAAAGGTTTTGGCGCATCTCTTTACATATTTATCCAATACACTATTAATTACACTTTTCCAGTTGTCTTCAATTTCAATCAACAGTTCCTGTTTCCAATTTCCTTCTACTGTTTTTATTTTAGCTCCATGCTCCGCTATAAGATTAATAGGAACAGCCCCCAGCCATTTATCAAGGGTTTCGTTATCCCGGCCACTTATCAGGTACACAGTATTTTTTGAATCTGCAGCTAATAAATTTAAAACATTGATTAATGATTTGCCGGGGTGCGATTGATCCGGAAAAGCAGAAAAAGGTACAAGAGTTCCATCATAATCTAATAAAATCAATCGCTTTGTTGATTTCCTGTATTTGTCAAGAGCAGTTCTTTTAGCAGGGGCATCCAACGCCTGGTATTCAAATTTTTTTTGTTTACTTTTTATAGAATTTAACTGAAATAAAAAATCTTCTGCCCAGGAAACTACATCATAATGTGATATTCTTTTTTGCATCAGAACAATCCTTTTTTCCTGTTCCTCCTCACTCATCTCCAAAGCTTCCCTAATTTTTAATGCAATGCCATTCATATCATTTGGGTTAATAGACAATGCATCTGCCAATTCTTTGGCAGCGCCAGCCATTTCACTAAGAATCAAAACCCCACGCTTATCCTTGCGGCTTGCAACAAATTCTTTAGCCACCAAATTCATTCCATCACGTAAAGGAGTTATTAATGCCACATCGCATGCTGTATAAAAGGCAACAAGTTCTTCAAATGATAAATGAGTGTACTGATAAATTATAGGCTTCCAGGCTATAGTACCAACCCTGCTGTTGATGTTACCAATAAATTCATCTATCTCTCTTTTTCTTTCATTGTAATTGGATATTGTATCGCGGGAAGGAACTATGACTATAATGAAAACGACTTCACCCTGATATTGTGGATAGAGTGACAAAAATTTTTCATAAGCTTTTAGCCTGCACAAAACACCTTTTGTATAATCAAGCCTGTCAACTGAGAAAATCATTTTTTTCCCGTCTAATTGTTTCTGATACATAGATCTTAAATCAGCAACTTCCTTCAGGTTATAAGAAGAATTAAATTTATTATAGTCAATACTAATAGGAAAAACATCTGCTTTAATAAGCCGGTTATTATATTTTAAAATAAACTTGTCATTCTCAAGCCCTAAAACCATTTGCAGGCACTTTAAGAAATGAGAAGCATAATCTATAGTATGGAAACCTATAAGATCTGCACCAAGCATACCTTTTAATAGTTCCTGCTGCCACTGTGCCGGTAACATTCTAAAAAGTTCATAAGATGGAAAGGGAATATGCAGGAAAAATCCAATAGTAATGTTTGGAAGCTTTTCCCGTATCATTCCTGCTAATGGCAATAACTGATAATCATGTACCCACACAATATCTGTTTCTCTTGCATTTTTAAAAACAACATCTACAAAATCCTGGTTTACTTTTTTATAATGCTCGTAGTTAGTTGCATTGTATTCAACAT
>JACDAZ010000410.1 GCA_013695175.1 Flavisolibacter sp.
GGAAAAATTCTGTTCAGCCTTTCTGGCATTACATGCCCATTTATGCAGGCCAAGGTAATCATGAAGCATTAGGATATTTATTCAGGAACAAAACCGGTGGCTGGTTAGCTTTTATAGATAAGTTTCCTTATAAAACTGAATCTGCAGAAGCACTTATGCAGGAAGCATTTGTAAATCCACTAAATGGACCAGAAAGTGAAGATGGAAATAAATATGATCCGGATAAAGACATTATAGATTTCCCTTCTTATAAAGAAAATGTGTTCTATTATACTTATGATAATGTTGGAATGGTTGTTTTGAATAGTGATTATTGGTATGCGCCAACTTTAAACAGAGAAACTTCTACCAGTGGTGGTTTACATGGTTATATTATGGACAACCAGCTAAAATGGCTGGAACAAACAATTTCAAAACTTGAAAAAGACAAAAACATTGATCACATTTTTGTAACGCAGCACACACCCGTTTTTCCTAATGGTGGGCATGTGGGTGATGATATGTGGTATCATGGTAATAATGATAAGCGACCTTTTGTAGCCGGTAAACCAGTTGATAAAGGAATCATTGAAAGGCGGGATGAGTATCTTGACATTTTAATTAATAAAAGCAAAAAAGTGGTAGCTGTATTAACGGGGGATGAGCATAATTATAATCGTTTAAAATTGACAAAAGCAGTTAATATTTATCCTGAAAATTATCCTCACAAAAAATTAAATGTTTCAAGACCTATTTATCAAATAAACAATGGAGCTGCGGGAGCACCTTATTATGCACAGGAACAAGCTCCCTGGAGCGAGCATACAAAAGCATTCAGTGTAGAAAATGCTTTATGCCTGTTTTATGTAGATGGCAAAAAAATAAAAATGAAAGTAATTAATCCGGATACTTTAAATATGATTGATGAAATACAATTAAGATGACTATTAGATTTAATCTTTTATAAAAAATTATTTTCCTTTTCCAAGAAATATGATTCTTAATGTGTGTAGTAAAATCTTAAAGTCGAGGGCCAGCGAAACATTTTCAATGTATAATAAATCAAACTTGCTCCGTTCAATCATTTCCTCCACATTTTCTGCATAACCAAATTGTACCATACCCCATGATGTTAAACCTGGTTTTACTTTTAAAAGGTATTTATAGTAGGGAAACTGATGTACTATTTGATCAATATAATATTTACGTTCAGGTCTGGGACCAACTAAGGTCATATCACCTTTAATAATTAACAAAAGTTGCGGAAGTTCATCTAAACGCCATTTACGCATGATTTTACCCCAACCTGTAATTCTTGCGTCATTATCCGAAGAAAGTGCAGGTCCATTTTTTTCTGCAGTAGTAAACATAGATCTGAACTTATAAATAAAAAATGGCTTTCCTTTTAAGCCAATTCTTTCCTGCTTATAAAGTACAGGTCCTTTAGAAGAAAGTTTTACCCTCAGGGCTATATATATAATTAATGGTGACAGAATAAGTATGGCAAAAAAGGCAATAATAATATCAAGTAATCTTTTTATATTTTGTTGCCATTCAGGCATGAGGTCTGTTTTTATATCAATCAAAACAGCTCCTAAAATATTTCCTGCTCTTACAGAACCTGTTAATATATCCAGGACACTTGGTTTTATTTTTATTATTACATCCTTTTCGCTCAGCCTGGAAATCAATTGTTCTATTGTCGGTTGATCTGATTTGTCCAAAGCCATGATGACGGCCTTCACATTATAATGGTCAATCATGGATTCAAGTTGTTCAGGCTTTTTAGTAAAATGAAGGTCTTTCAATCCGTTTTCTCCTGTTAAGGATATAAATCCAATAACTTCATATCCTTCTTCTTTTAATTTAAGCTTTGTTTCATTCAACAAATTTTGAGCTGCCACCTTTGTTCCTACTATAATTGCAGGAAAAACAACTTCACCTTTTTGTAATTGTCTTTTTGTATAATTCAACAACAATAATCTTCCTGAAAAAATAAAAAAGATGAATTGAAAATAAGAGAGCAAATGCTATATAATAATAGAAGTAATTATTAACTACATCATCCAGTATAAATAAAAAAAATAAAATCACTGAGCCTATTAAACAGCAAATAAATGTGTT
>JACDAZ010000067.1 GCA_013695175.1 Flavisolibacter sp.
GGATTCTTTATAAAATCTTATTTAAAAGAGGTAGAAGGAAGCCCATTGATTCCTAAAGAGAAAGAAGATTTGCAAATAATGCTGGAAACGTTTTTAATAGAATTTGCAATGCAGGATTTGAATAAGGAAATATCAACTAATTCTCAGTATGCTCTTGTTCCAATACAGTTATTGAAAAAATTTGCATCACTAAAGGAGATGGAAGTAACATACTAATAAAGTGCCCATTAAGGGTACTTTAATTATTTCTTAGAAGCTATTGGATGTTTCAAGCACCGGCTTGTTCCTGTTGATCTTTATAATACCTATTTTATCAAGCGCTATTATAAAAGGGTAACAAAGGTCAAACTCACCTTTTGCTGCAGCAAAATTAGATTTGGAAGGGTATTTATGATGATTGTTATGATATCCTTCTCCAAACATTAAAATATCAAGCTTGAATAAGTTTTTAGAAGTATTATCTGTTTCAAAATTCACCTCTCCATATTTATGTGCAAACCAGTTAATAATAACACCATGCAACGGACCCATTACAGCATGAACAGGTACTAAAAGTAAAAACCAAAGAGAGGGAGCAAACATTACATATAACCAAACATATATTGCTATCCAAAGAACGCGGGAAACCCATCCACTTGCCCATATATCAAACCATTTCCATTGGGGAACATTTTTAGTGAATTTTTCTTCTGGTTGTATGGTACCATCAAGTATACCAGTATATACTTTTTTAGTACGCCACATCATGGCAAATAAATTTTTATCGTACGTTGGTGAATGTGGGTCTAATTCTGTATCGGTATATGCATGATGCATTCTGTGCAGGATGCCATACCCCCTTGGGCTTAAATAAGAAGATCCCTGTGTGATGTAAGTAAATACAAAAAAGAATTTTTCCCAAAAGGTATTCATGGTAAAAGCTTTATGAGCAGCATACCTGTGTAGAAAAAAAGTCTGGGAAAAAAGTGACAAATACCAATGTGCAATAAAAAATACAATAACAAAAACCACGGCAAATAATTAATAGCTAATAAATACTCCTGCTTTCCAGGATTTGTGAGTGCAAAATTAATACAATCACCTCTTAATCCATGTTAATGATAAGACATGTTTATAGATGAGCTTTATTTCCTACAATAATTAAATTTTAATCAATCCTCTTTTTATTGATTGCTTTGATCCAAATTTTTTTGCTGCAATTAGTACAACATATTTCTACTGATGGTTGAAGTGTTAAAGTATGCCCACAATTAGAACAAGCATAAACATCTTCTGTAGGAATATTTTTAAAATTTTCATTTAATAAATGTGGCAAGATGGGAAAACCATATTTTACTTCTTCATTATCATAAAACAAAACACTCAGTTCACCATTTGTTTCTAAAATAACCTGTTCTAATTGCCCCAAATGAGATACATCGTTGAGTCGCAATTGCATATAAAGTTCATCCCTGGCAATGGGTTCTTTTTTAAAATTTTGAATCAGAATTTTGCCTTCAGTAACAACATAAGTTGGTTTACCTTCTACAAACTGTTCAAAAGCCTCACTTTTATTAATGAAGTAGGTTACTATTTTATAAAGTCCCACAATTACGAACAGCACTATAAACCCAAGCAGAAGTCCTACATCTTTATAAAACATGGGATCGCCTGCAGCGGAACCTAATCCAATAATCACCCCCAGTTCAAATACAGATAATTGCTTTATACCCCGCTTACCTAAAAAACGTAAACTTAAAAGAATAAATAAAAACATGACTGTGGTGCGAAAAACCGTTTCTATTATAAATGACCACTGCTCCTCACCAAGCAACAACACTTTCCAATTTATTTCTAAAAGAAATGCCTGCATAAAGAATTATTTCTTAAAAGATAAGTTTGTTTAGTAAAAAAACAATTTAGTATAACCCTTAGCTGTTTTTTTGTATTTAAAAATCTTATACACCAAATTGCCTTAGGTGGTGATCAAGATGTTTCCAGCTTGTACGTCCCCACTCTTTTTTATTGAGGTTTCCAAAATAAGGATGGTAATGACTCACTTCCTGGTTGTGTTGTAAGAATTGATGGAGTAATTGAAGACATTTTTCTTTTTGATTCTCAAACTCTGTCACCGATATTTTACCACTCACCTGTAGCGGTTTTGGAGCTGTTACATTTTTAGGATAATGAGGCATTACATAAAGAACTACTGTACGAATCAATAATTGTTTAAGAGATGTTCTTTTACCTGACGCGGTAGCCGGAGTTAATAATCTTTCATGTATGCTGTTGCAATGCAACAACATTTCTGTGGCATTCATTTTACCCCACTGCGGGTATGTTTCAGGTTGAAGCTTTTCAATTCTCTGCACCATGCCTTCAACTGCACTCTGTGTAAAAAGATTTTTATTCATATTGTTGCCCGTTAAGTTCGTTGAATTAGAATTAAGAAGAAAACCATTGAAGGGCACTTAATAAAAATAAAAAAAAGCCTGCAAATAATGCAAGGCTTTTGTACCGCGTACGCCTGCCTGTCGGCAGACAGGGGATTCCCTGCCTGACTGCGTCACGAATCACCACCTGATCTCAAAAATTGTAATAACCATTTTTTGCCTGCTGATGTTTTCAGATATTTTTCATGTACCCTGGCAGTTGCCCAATCAGGAAAAACAGTTGTGTAAATAATCTTCCACGGTAGATGTCCTTTAGTGAAAC
>JACDAZ010000411.1 GCA_013695175.1 Flavisolibacter sp.
AAGAAAACTTCAGTATTACTTTTTAGATTAAAAATAGAATCAACCCCCGCTTCTGCAAGTAATATAAATGATATAATGAATAAAATAATTCGCATGAAAGGGGCACAAAATTACCGAAACCATTCCACATGATAAAGCTATGAACATAAATTAAATTTGATTATCTGTAGGTTTGCAATTATGTCGTCTATCCAGGTTAATAATTTATCTAAACATTTCGGAGCACAAAAAGCAGTTGACACTATTTCATTTTCTATTGGTAAAGGAGAAATTGTTGGATTTCTTGGACCTAACGGTGCAGGTAAATCAACCACTATGAAAATGATCACCGGCTATTTGCAACCAGATGCCGGAGAAATAACTGTTAGTGGTATAAATGTACTTCAGCAACCGCAGGAGGTGAAAAGGAAAACAGGATATTTACCTGAAAGCAATGCACTATATTATGATATGTACATCAAAGAATATCTTGCATTTATTGCAGATGTACATCATGTGGAGCATAAGCAGAAAATAGTAGAAGATGTTATTCAACTAACCGGCCTCACGCCTGAAAAAACAAAAAAAATCGGTCAGCTTTCAAAAGGATATAAGCAGCGTGTTGGTTTAGCTGCTGCTTTACTTCATAATCCAGAAGTTTTAATTTTAGATGAGCCTACAAGTGGATTAGATCCTAACCAGATCATTGAAATAAGGCAGGTAATAAAAGACCAGGGTAAGGATAAACTGGTATTGTTTTCATCTCATATTTTACAGGAAGTTGAAGCTATCTGCGACAGGATCATTATAATAAATAAAGGTCGTATAGTTGCTGATGACCGGTTGTCTAATTTGCAGCAAACTAAAACAACAAATGTTGTAAAAGTTGGATTTCAGGATCCGCTGGAGGCGGAGTGGCTAACGAGATTAGCGGCAGCAGGTACAGTAACGAAAATTGATAGCCGCAACTGGGCCATCCAAACAGACGAACCTGAACAGCTGAGAAAACAGCTTCAAAAAATGGCAGCGGAAAATAATCTTGATATTGTTTCTTTGCACAGCGAAACACAATCACTTGAAGAAGTTTTTCGATCATTAACCGGAAACATGACAAAACCTTCAGGTGACATTTCTAATATTAAATAACAGATAAACATATGAGTTTCATAGCTGAAATATTTGCAAGACAAATTTTAGATAGCAGGGGTAATCCAACTATTGAAGTAGATGTAATAACTGATGAAGGTGCTATAGGACGGGCAGCTGTACCAAGTGGCGCCAGTACCGGCATACATGAAGCAGTTGAATTAAGAGATGATGATAAAAAAATATATTTGGGCAAAGGAGTCTTACATGCAGTTGAAAATGTAAATGTTACGATTGCTCAAGAACTGGAAGGTTATGATGTTGCTGATCAAACCGGCATTGACCAATTAATGATAGAACTGGATGGTACGGACAACAAAAGCAAACTTGGTGCAAATGCTACATTAGCAGTAAGTATGGCTGTTGCAAAAGCAGCAGCGGAAGAAGCCGCTTTACCCCTGTTCAGATATATTGGTGGCACCAATGCAAAAGTATTACCTGTTCCTATGATGAATATTTTAAATGGTGGGGCTCATGCTGATAATAAAATAGACTTCCAGGAATTTATGGTAATGCCTGTAGGTGCTGAAAATTTTAGCGAAGGATTACGTTGGGGTGTTGAAATATTTCATGCATTAAAAACGGTATTAAAGAAAAAAGGATATAGTACAAATGTGGGAGATGAAGGAGGTTTTGCACCTAACATAGGATCAAACGAAGAAGCTATTGAAACTGTTTTAACGGCTATAGAAGCTGCCGGTTATAAAAGCGGAAGTCAGATAATGATTGCCATGGATGCTGCCAACAGCGAGTTATGGAAAAAAGGAAAATATGTTTTTCATAAAAGCGATGGCAAAGAAATGAGCAGCGATGAACTGGTTAAGTTTTGGGAAAACTGGGTGAGACAATATCCAATTATATCAATTGAAGATGGTATGGCCGAAGATGATTGGGATGGATGGAAAGCTTTATCTGAAGCAGTAGGCGATAAATGCCAGCTAGTAGGTGATGATCTTTTTGTAACTAATGTAAAACGTTTGCAGCAGGGGATCGATAAAAAAATTGCAAATGCATTATTAGTTAAGGTAAACCAAATTGGTACTATAACAGAAACTATCAATGCTGTTACTCTTGCACAACATAATGGATATAATACCATCATGAGCCATAGAAGCGGTGAAACAGAAGATACTACTATTGCCGATTTAGCAGTAGCATTAAATTGCGGTCAAATAAAAACGGGTTCGGCTTCCCGTACAGACCGTGTTGCCAAATACAACCAATTAATAAGAATTGAAGAACAATTAGGTAGTTCAGCTATCTATCCTAAAGCTTTAAAATTTGGAAAATAAACATGTATAATCGCTGGTATTTCAGGTTCTGTTTAATTATCTTCGTCACATAACGTTAATCACTTGCAGTTACTTTCCTTTATTCCATCAATATTTCGCAATAAGTTCATGATAGCAGCCATAGCTTTTGTAGTGTGGATGCTTTTTTTTGACAGAAACGATTTTTTTCAACAACAGCAAAGGCGAACTGAATTAAAGCAACTAAAAGAAGGAAAACAATATTTTCAGGAGCAGATAGAACAGGAGCAGCAGCTAGCTGATGAATTAAAAAATAATCCCGCTTCTATTGAAAAATTTGCCAGGGAAAAGTACCTGATGAAAAAAGATAATGAAGATCTTTTTCTTATTCAACCTTCTGAAAACAGGTAAATCGTAAAAATCACACAATATCCTTTAATGACCTGCGTTTATTATGCGGACCAATCAATCGTACCTTATCATTATTTAAGGACTTTAAAGGATATAGAATGACAAATTTTTCCCCTGAAGATTTAATTCTTTTTTTATATAAAGAATCATCACCTGAACTTACTATTGCAATTGAAGAAGCATTAATGAGCGACTGGACGCTTAATGAAAAGCTTGCTGTGTTAAAAGCATCTCATGAAAGATTGAATACTCTTATTGAATCGCCAAGAACAGCTACAGTTTTAAATATTTTGCGTTATGCAGATCAAACACAACCTGTAAACTCTTAGCCTCTTTTCCTTTCCTATCTTAGCGGTACACCATGACCCGCAAAAGCCGTTTTGATTTTGTTATCAATTACTTTCAGGAAGTAATGCCTGCACCTGAAACTGAACTTGAGTTTAAAAACCCTTACCAGTTATTAGTGGCCGTAATTTTATCTGCTCAATGCACAGATAAAAGAGTAAACATGACTTCTCCACTCCTTTTCCAAAAATTTCCTGATTTTACTTCATTAGCAAATGCAGAATATGAAAATGTTTTTGATGTCATTAAAAGCATTTCATTTCCAGGCAATAAAAGCCGTCATTTAATAGGTATGGCTAAAAAGGTTATGGATGTTTTTAATGGAACCCTACCTATGACTGTGGAAGAATTAGTTCAATTGCCGGGAGTTGGCAGGAAAACAGCTAATGTTATAACTTCTGTCTTAGATAACCAGCCCAATATGGCTGTAGATACACATGTATTCAGGGTTTCAGCCCGGTTAGGTTTAACCATAAAAGCCAAAACTCCTCTCCACACAGAAAAACAGCTTATTAAATATGTTCCCAAGGATGTGGTACCTAAATTTCACCATTGGCTTATTCTTCATGGCCGTTATATATGTATAGCCAGGACTCCCAGATGCAGAAAATGCGGATTACAAGCAGTATGTTTATACTTTCAGAAGGTGGTTTTAAAGTCAATACCCGCTTCTAAAGAGGAGCATTAGCTTTAACAGCTTTTAATCACTGTTTTCCACAGTTTGGCTTAAGGGTTGATTATATATCCTAAGCTAAGCAGGAGAATGCTTTCAAAACTTCTGTTTCTAAGTATATGCAAAATACACAACCCGTACAAAATGGCTTCAATAGCCTCCTTTCAATCAAACCATTGGTATCAGTACTAAGCCAAATGATTACTGAGGGTAAACCAGGTGCAAAAAATCTATATGATAGTTTAATAAAGAAAATAGAGCAAGAACCTGAACTATTAAACCCTATTAAGGACGTATCTGTTTTATTACCACATAAAGAAGTTATTGAAACCCTTTTATCTACTATTTTTCCTCCAACAACAGTAGCAAATAATGGCATGTATGCCATCTCCTTCCCTTTTCGGTCGGACACCATTTTTGCTTCGCCGGCATTTAAAGAAGAATTTTTACCGGGAGGTTCTTATAGTATAACATTACCTGATTCAAAAACTAATTACAGCATAGCAAAGGCTTCTTTAAGTTTAGCTTACAATATCATTTTAAAAAAATTCTATTCCTGGGATCTTGCCGCAGAAGCTTCTTCTGTACACAGAGTAAATGATACTGGTACCGGATTGGTCAGGTACCTGGATTTACATTTAAATGCGCGTTTTGTAGATGTTGAAATTATTAATAAAGATTTTGAATTACCGGCAAATTATTCTGTAAATCAATCATTGAATGTAGATGAACTGAAAAAAACATTTCCTATTGAAAATTTTTTATTTACCGGAATAGTAGTTATCGAAGTTGAAGATGTAACCAGCGAAGAAGCTATTTCTGAAATAAAAAATTCTTTACTGAATATAGATGCATTTTCAAATGTTACTGTGTTTGATGAACTTCAAAAACATATTCAGACTTTTTTGAGCATCAGCAATGTTAATGTAGGCATCACACCATTTTTTAAAATAAATGATATTTACTTATTCTCTGACATTCACTATAAAAACAGTATTCTGTTTCAAAATAAAGAAGTCAAAAAAGATAAAGAATTTTATAGTGACTTATGCCAGGATTTTTTTAAAAAAACAAACGACCCACTTTTATTTCAAAATCTTTCTGAACAACAAATCAAACAAAACAAATTGTTTGAAATATATTACCAGCAAGGTATAAGAAGCCTTATTCTTTGCCCCTTAAAATGTGATGATGGAAAACTGGTTGGTATATTAGAAATTGCAAGTGAAGAATCACAATTATTAAGGTATAAACATCTATCCAAAATTCTTTCAGCTATTCCGCTTTTTACGCTTGCAATGGAAAAAAGCATTGAAAATCTTGTATTGCAAATAGATAAAACTATTAAAGAGCATTTTACTGCTATTCAACCTGCAGTTGAATGGAAATTCACAGAAGCTGCTTTTCAATTTTTGCAGCGAAGGCTGGAATATGAAATGGCAAAACTTCCTTCTATAACTTTTTCAGATGTCTATCCATTATATGCTGCCATTGATGTAAAAAATTCTTCCCTTGAACGAAATAATGCAATTCAATTAGACCTGCTGGCACAGTTAAATGAAGTGACCGATGTATTGGATGTATGCATTAGTAAAATAAATTTCTCTTTATTAAAAGAAATAAGATACAAAGTTGAAAAATTTATTGTCGCTGCAAGTGATAATTTATTATCTGATGACGAACTTATAATTTATGATTTTCTTGAAAAAGATGTCACATCACTTTTCAACCATCTTCACCAGACAAAACCTGAGTTACGCCCTTATATAGATACATATTATTCTTCCTTAGATCCCCAGAAAAATATCATTTATCATCACAGGAAAAACTATGAAGAAAGCATTACGCGAATAAATGATGCCCTGGACAGGTTAATGGATAAAGAACAGGCAATAGCACAACAGATATATCCTCATTATTTTGAAAGATATATCACCGATGGAATTGAATTCAATATTTATATTGGACAAAACCTGGCTCCGCATAAAGCTTTTAACGAGATGTATGTAAATAATTTAAAGATGTGGCAGATAATGGTGTTGGCTAAAGCAGCACGCGTTACACATACTATGGAATCAAAGCTCGCCTTACCCATGCAAACAACACAATTAATATTAGCCCATTGCATTCCTCTCTCTATATCTTTTAGACGTAAAGAACGCAAATTTGATGTAGACGGTGCTTATAACATCAGGTATGAAATTGTAAAGAAAAGGATAGATAAAGTACATATTAAAGATTCTGAAGAGCGATTAACTCAACCCGGTAAAATTGCAATAGTATATTCACAGCAAAAAGAATTGAATGAATACCTCGAATATATTGATTACCTGCAACACGAAGGCTGGTTAACAGGTGAACCGGAACACCTTGAACTTGAGGAGTTACAAGGCATCAGTGGTATGAAAGCCATTCGTATAGCCGTAAACATGGATGCTGAATCACCGGCAATAAAGCAAGTTGAACTTTCAAAACTTACTTCACAACAATTACTTAGAAAATAATTATTTGCTATTTTAAAATTGGAAACCAAAGGTTACCAGCGGCAATAATTTTTCTTCTTTAGACCTTGTAATGGCACCTGTAAGTACAAATCTTCTTACAGGGGCAAGCCATATTCCTCCGCCATTGCCTACATGCCAGTCGCTGGAGTTTTCTCCTTTCACCCAAACCCTTCCAACATCATTAAAAACAAATAATCCAAATGAACCAGGAAATAAATATGTGCTAAAATCTGCTACTTTAAATCTGATTTCTGTATTATTAAACAACATGCTTTGCCCTGAGAAACGATCCCGCCTGTAACCTCTTAAATTATCCGGACCACTTAGTTTATATGCCTGCGGAAAATCAAAATCGCCCCAAATTTTTCCATAACCTAACCTGCTGGCCAATACCAGGCGTGGCAATGAAAATAAACTTGCAAATACACGCATATCTACATTATATCTTAATTGGGTATTACTATAATTATTAAGTCCCACCAAAGGTTGAAGATTCATTTCCAATAATGTACCACGCGTAGGTAATACAGGACTGTTTCTTGAATTAATAAGTAATTTAAATAAAGCACCCGCTGAAACTCTTGTTTTATAAAGCGTTGCTGAATCCAAACCATTAGTACTGGTTTCACCAACATAAAAATTCCTGTTATTACCATATTCTACTCTAAAGCTTTCAAAGCTGGGACCGTAAAAAACCTGCATCCACGATTGCATTTGCCTGCGCAGCAATACAGAAGCATTAATTACATTGTAACGCACTCTGTAATATTTTTCTGCCCCGGGTTTATCTTTATCAAAATCACTTTCATTGCCCAGTCCAAAAAAATTAGTAACATTTACAGGTGCTCTGAAATCTCCATTTAATACAAGGTCATGATAACCCAATACTTTAATAAACTCGCCCTGATACCTAAATCGAAAAGAAGAAGTACGAAGTGCATGGTGACCTGAAAAGAAATGGCGCGTACTGTAAGGCTCTTTTCTAAAACCTTGCTTTATAATCTGTGCCTGTGCACCCAGGAATAAACCATCATCCACATTATAAGCCAATGAAACACCTGGTATGAAAAAATCATACTTATAGCCAAGCCTGTTATACCTGTTTACATTGGGGTCTGCTGAAGTTTTATCTTTTAATCCAGGATTTCCACTGAATGTATTTTGTTCAAAAGAAGCATCATAAACCAAAACTTTTCCTCCTGTTCCTTCATTTTTAAATCCATCTTCACCCGGTCCGCCAATAATGCGGATTTTAATAGGGGAATCACCACCCTGAACAATAAAAACATCATCGCCAGCCAGTCCATATAGTAGAATAACTTCAGTAACCTGAGGATCAAAAGTTCTGTCATAAATCGTAGAACTAATCTCTCCTTTTTTAGTTATTTTTCCTACTACAACTCTTACACTTCCATCGTTATTTTTTGTTATGGTAAATTGTTCATGCAGGTTAGAACCTACTACATTTACATCTTTAGCCAAAAACCTGTAGTAGGATAACATTTCATCTTTAAAATAAGATCTTCTCTCTTTTAAGGTGTTGGCAATATTATTCATGGCAAAGCCCTGAATTTCCTTTGGCTGTTTGCTTAGTCCTTCTTCAATAACATCATCGGTCATCTGCAATAAAAAGCTATCAATTTGTCTTGTCCAATCTTGTTCTGAAAGTTCGGTAAGAAAAAATCTATCAAAGTTTCGTGCGGGTCTGTTGAAAGTTTTTATATTTTTTGCTTTAACACCAAAACCTTGTAATTCAGGTACCAGCCATGGTTTTCGTGCAAACTTGGGAAGTATGCCCTGGTTGGTATAAAAAACCTGGTCATGATCACGTGGAATGATATCATACAATTTGCCTTTCCCTGTATCTTTTGTTGACCATCTCCACTGGTCCTCATGCCTGTCAAAATCCATTACAAAATTATCAAGAAGCCGTGCCTGCAACACAGATTTTTGAATAACATGATCATCGTTGTCTTTTGCAAGGCGTAATACCAATTCATCGGTGTTGTAAGTTTTACCAACATTTTCAGGCTCTCTTTCTTCCATTATTGCCATCATATTGGAAAATGTATTTCTAAAGCGTCCCAGCCTTTGATCATCGGGTATGTACACTAAACTCCGGCGTATTACGGGAAGTCCTGCGGCTCGTGCCAAAGGGGCAATTGATAAAGATCCATATGGGTAAGAAGCGGAAATTCCTTCTTCTACAATATCCCTGGCAAAAGTGTGCCTCATATCTGCAGGAATTGCTGCTTCAGGATATTTCTCAATTGAACGTAATACCCATGTTTTCCCTGTACTATCTTCTAATCTTAATGATTTGGTTTGCTTACCTCCACCTTGTCTTTCCGGAGTTAATCCACCCATTCTTGTTCCTAAATCTAAAACAGGCACTGTTACAGGTTGAGTCCATTCTTTCCTGTAATTTTTACCAATAAGCATCCTGCTAAAGCCACTCCCTTTCAGCTTTGCATTTGCCGGAACAGTTACATAATCAGCAAGGGCTTGAATACTATCTAAAGGTGGTGGTGGATCTTGTTGCTGAATATTTTTAATATGGGAAGAAAAAACGGGAGACGAAATATCTTTACTATAAATATTATAAAATTTTACTTCTACTTTACCGCTTTCAGAAATTTCCATCAATGTAAATCCAGGTTGTACCTGTGCAAATAATACATCATCATTATTCCGCCTGGCTATACGTGATGTTTTAGCTCCTGAACCACTTACTATATAATAACTACTGTCCTTTTGTTTTAAAAGAAGTTGTAAACTGTGATCGTGTCCTGCAACAAAGATGTAATTGTTATATTTTTTCACTACATCTTCAATTGTTTTAGCCATAGTACGATAAGAAGGATGATTCACATCCTGGATATTACCGAAAATTCCCCGCGCAATAGGATAAATAGAACCAATTACTGGCAAAGGAATATACAATCCCTTTACAGCATCAGCTAATGGAAAAATATGCTGTCGTAAAGTATACCCACCACCACCGTGCACACCTACGGTATATAAGGGATGATGCATAGCTAAAACAACAAGTTGATTTGGATGAGAGTTCATGATCTCTTCAAGCATTACTGAAAATTCATCAATTGTTTTAGCAGCACAACTGGAACCAGGACCCGGTTTATCATGGGTGTGTAAAAACCATTGTGTATCTATCATTACCAATACAACCAGAGAATCCACTTCTACCTCAATAGGTCCCGGACAACCATCACGTGGTATGGCCTCAACATTTGATAATGCCTGGGAATTAATATAATCTACCTGGTTTACTGCCTGTAGCCATCCCCCTTGTTTACCATTTTTCCAATCATGGTTACCCATTACAAAAAAAGCACGTGATTTTTTATCCCTCACCAGGCTTATCTGGTGATCTAATACTCTTCTTGAAAATGAGTATGTTGGATCTCCTTCCGGTGGTAAACCATGGGGATATATATTATCGCCTAAATAAACTACAGTATTTTTAGAATCATCCCAATTTACATTTAGTTTCAACCAATCTATTACCGGGTGCCCATCTCCTGCCAGGTCGCCTGCATCACCTATCAAAAAAACACGATGCCTGACAGTATCATTAATATTTATGCCTGCAGTGTCAATGCTTACAACTGCTTTAGTTTGCGCATTAGTTAAAGAAAAAGAAAATAAAAGATAAACAAGGGTTACGATTTTTCTCATAAGATTATTTCTTTTGCTCTTTTCCAGGAAGAATTTTGTATGCAAATATCTGTAATGTTGACTTACCATATTTGCCTTCATTTGAAATAAACATTGTTCCATCAGGTGCAAATGCTATACCCTCTGCCTGTGGATGCCTGTCCGGGTGTAGAGCAAAAACCTGGAGGACGTTACCTGATAAATCAGTGATTACCAAAAGCTGACCAGCTGAAGTAAGTATAAATAATTGTTTATTAATTGGATGTATAGCCGCTGCTGATGGTTTAAAATTAGCATCGTCGTTTCTTATAATTGCTTTTACACTATCAATGCTAATTGTATAAAATTCGGTAGAATCAAAACTGCGAGAGTTAAGATTAAATTTATAAGCAGTACGTATCTCTTCGCCTTTTTCATGCTCGCATGTTTTGCAAATCATTATTAATGCATTAACAGATGAATCATGGTATAAAGTTTCAAAATCATTTTTTGCTTCTGACCAAAAGGGATAACGTACAGTTGAAGTTGAATCTTTTGCATTTTTGGGTACAGCTATAATGGTTCCATCACTAATAAGTACATATGCAGAATC
>JACDAZ010000046.1 GCA_013695175.1 Flavisolibacter sp.
AAGCAGCTAAATGGAAGATTTCTCTGGATGTTGTTTATCCTGTTTCTTTTGCTAAAGCCTTTAAGGCTGTTTTATCAGGTGTTTCTTTTTCTGTTACCATGCCCAATCGTATAGGTGAATACCTGGGAAGGATCATGTATATGCCTGACGGCCAAAGGTTAAAAGTAATTTCGCTGGCCATAACAGCCAGTATCAGCCAATTAGCTGTCACTTTGATTTTGGGAACCATTGCTTTTTTATTATTTAAAAAATACCTGATTAATGCAGAATTACTAACAGACATCTGGTACAGGATCATTGCTGTGGGTTTGATTTCCGTAACTGCTTTGGTTACAGCTTTTTATTTTTTATTACCCCGGTTAGAAAAATGGCTGGAGATCTGGCTCAAAAACAGTTCATACATTTATTTAATTCAGTCTCTGCATCGTTTTTCCATGCAACGGTTGTCTTTATTATTACTTCTATCATTGTGCCGTTACCTTGTTTTTGTTATGCAGTATAATTTACTCTTTAGATTATTTGACATAGACGTATCTCCTGCTTTACTTTTCGGGAGTGTAAGTCTTTTATTTTTAACACTTGCCATAGTGCCTACCATTGCTTTGGCTGACCTGGGAATAAGAGGTAAAGTATCCTTGCAACTTATTGGGATATTCACTACAAACAGTTTAGGCATTTTATTAACATCTGTAACGGCCTGGTTTATTAATTTAGTTGTCCCTGCGCTGGCAGGAAGTATATTAATTTTGAGCATTAAAGTCTTTAAAAGACGCTATGAGAAAGTTTAAATTTTTAGTATTGTTATCATCAATGTGTTTGGTGTACGGTCTCCACGCAGGTAATGCGCAAGTGGAAGCGGCTGTTGCCAAAGATGATTTTTGCGGTACCAGGAATATAGCTTTCGGAAATGGTGAAGAGTTAAATTTTACAGTTTATTATTCAATAATAGGAATTTATGTAAATGCTGGTCGCGCTACAGTTACAACTCAACTCAAAAGGTTAAATAACCGGCCCGTTTATCATATAGTAGGAGATGGTAAAAGTAATACATCTTACAGCTGGATTGCAAAGGTGAATAACCGCTATGAATCTTATGTGGACACAGCATCTATGCAGCCTTTAAAGTTTATAAGAGATGTTCATGAGAATAATCACAAGCGTTATGAAAACATAAGCTTTAACAGGTCAACAAATACAGCTATAACAAGAGAAGGTGTTTATAAAGTTCCTTCCTGCATACAGGATATTGTAAGCTCTTTATACTATGCAAGAAATATAAATTTTGACAAGTATAAAATTGGTGATAAAATATCTTTTGATATGTTTCTTGATAATGAAGTGTACAGCATGTATTTAAGATACATGGGCAAAGAAGAAATTAAAACAAGGTATGGAAGGTTTCGTACTATAAAATTAAAACCACTTTTACTCAAAGGAAACACTTTTGACCAGGGCGAAAAGATGACTGTGTGGATAACAGATGACAACAATAGAATACCGGTTCGTGCCGAAAGTCCAATAAGAGTAGGCAGTGTAAAGGTTGATATGATGGGTTATAAAAATTTACGCCATCCTCTTACATCTCTTAAGAAAGTTCGCTAGATCTCGCTTAATAAAAAACTCTCTTTCAATCTTATTCCTTTCTCAGTATTATGTAAAGTGCAACATTCTATTGACGCATCATGCTCAAAAAATAAGATCAGATCATTTTCAACTGCTTCCTGTAAAAAACTTTTCTTTTCCTGTAATGTGGTTAGCGGAAACATATCATAAGCCATTACATAAGGTATAGGAATATGACCTGCTGATGGAAGCAGGTCTGCCATAAAAACTATGGTTTTATCCTTATATTTTATTTGGGGTAACATCATACTATTGGTATGACCATTTACAATTTTTATAGAAATGGAATCTGTAAATGCTGCTGTATTGATTTCAAGAGATCCGGAAGGGTTGTTTTGAAGTACCTCTTTCGAAACAGGATATTCAACAAATTTTAATTGATCGCTTTCTTTGATGGGTAAAATATTTTCTTTTAAAAAAGAAGCTTTTTCCCTGTCATTTGGAGTTACAGCCCACTCCCAATGCTGTTCATTACTCCAGTAAGTTGCATTTTTAAATGCCGGCAATAATTTGTCGCCTTCACGTTTTATAGATCCCCCGCAATGATCAAAATGAAGATGCGTTAAAAAAACATCTGTAATATCATCCGTATGAAAACCATGTTTTGATAAAGATGAGTGTAAGGTATCTGAACCATGTAAATAATAATGACTTAAAAATTTTGCATCCTGCTTATCTCCAATGCCATTATCAATTAAAATTAATCTTCCTTCATCTTCTATCAGCAGGCACCGCATAGCCCATGTACATAAATTATTTTCATCTGCCGGGTTTATCTTGTTCCACATTACTTTGGGCACCACTCCAAACATGGCACCACCATCCAATTTAAAATTACCCGTATGTATAGAATATAAATTCATTCTTAATTATTAATTAAATAGATGTGATCAAAGGTAATTGATGACAATTAACTTGTATTTACCGGGCTTGTAAATCCGCTATTCAAGGTGAGGAATTGCTTTTCGCCTGCTTCTTTTCAAGGTATTTATTAAGCCAATTAATCCTATTGTAAAAAAGATAATAAGAAACAGTACGCTATATTTCATTGAAAATAATTCATCTACAAAACCAAATGTAAACATGCCAATGACTATGGCTGTTTTTTCTGTAACATCATAAAAACTGAAAAATGATGCTGTGTCTTTTGTTTCAGGCATTAGTTTGGAATAAGTGCTTCTGCTGATAGCCTGGATGCCTCCCATTACTAAACCCACTGCTACAGCAAGTCCATAAAATAAGTATTCAGTATTATATCCTTTTTCTGCTTCGTTTGCTAATAAAAATGCTGCTATGCAAATAACAATCCATATAATAACAGCGCCAATTAAAACCTGGAAATTTCCATATTTTCCTGATAGCCTGGCCATTTGTGTTGCACCTATTATAGCAACCAGTTGAATGATCACAAGTGTTATTATAAGATTGGTATCAGGCAGGTTTAAAACCTTACTTCCAAAAAAAGATGCAGCCAAAAAAACTGTTTGCACACCCATAGCATAAAAAAAGAAGCTGAATAAAAAACGTTTTAAAACAGCCATCTTTTTCACCTGGTTCCAAACTTTGTTAAGCTCATTAAAACCTGCCTGTATTGCATTTTTATTTTTTACTGTAGTGGAAGGTCTTCCTTTTGGTAAATGGGCAAATGTTATTTGTGCAAATCCAATCCACCATATTCCAACCAATAAAAACGTATATCGTGGACCACTGAAATTATCTCCCTTACTTGTAAAATACAGCACTAAAATAAAACCTATAATCTGCAGAATGACACTACCCACATATCCGAGAGAAAAGCCTTTTGCACTTATCCTGTCCATATCTTCCGGCGCTGCTATTTCAGGCAAATAGGAATTATAAAAAACCAAACTTCCTACAAAGCCAATAACAGCCAGCATGCTGCATCCAATGCCTAACCATAGTTGCGGTTCATTTTCTGAAAAGAAAAATAATCCTGAACATGCCAAACCACCCAGGTAACAAAAAAAT
>JACDAZ010000132.1 GCA_013695175.1 Flavisolibacter sp.
AATTATTCAAGAAATATTATAGTTGAAAAATTTATTACAGGCTTTGATTTCAGGGTGCTTGTAATAAATTACAAATTTATCTGTGCTGCATTACGCACTCCTGCCTCCGTTATTGGTGATGGAAAAAGTACTATTCAGCAACTTATTGATAAAGTAAACGATGACCCACGGAGGGGATATGGTCATGAAAAGGTATTAACACAAATAAAAGTGGACTCTTTTGCAGAAAAGATGTTGGCTGACAAAGGTTATACTTTGGAAACAGTACCTGCAAAAAAAGAACAGGTTTTCTTAAAACCAACTGCCAATTTAAGTACCGGTGGTACTGCAACAGATGTTACCGAGGAAGTTCACCCTTTTAATATTTTTATGTGCGATCGCATTGCACGTATTGTAGGTCTTGATATTTGCGGAATTGATATAATGGCTTCTGACTTAAAAGCACCACTTAATGAAAACGGAGGAGCTGTTTTAGAAGTAAATGCTGCACCGGGTTTTAGAATGCATATCGATCCCACTGTAGGTTTACCCCGTAATGTTGCTGAACCTGTAGTTGACATGTTATTCCCACCGGGAACAGATGGAAGGATTCCCATTATTGCAGTGACCGGAACAAATGGCAAAACAACTACAGTAAGAATTACTGCACATATTGCCAGAACTGCAGGTCAAAAAGTGGGATATACAACTTCTGATGGAATTTATATCCAAAACCAATTAATGATGAGGGGTGATTGTTCCGGACCTGTTTCTGCGCAATTTGTATTAAAAGATCCAACTGTTGATTTTGCTGTTTTAGAATGTGCCAGAGGTGGCATACTCAGAGGCGGTCTTGCTTTTCAGCAATGTAATGTAGCCATTGTTACAAATGTAGCAGCCGACCATATTGGACTGGGTGGCATTAATTCAGTGGAGCAAATGGCTGTTGTAAAACAGGTAGTGCCCGAAACAGTTAACAGAAATGGATATGCTATCCTAAATGCAGATGATGAAAGAGTATTAAAAATGAAAGATGAACTTGATTGTAACATTGCATTATTCAGCATGGATGAAAACAATCCTCATCTAAAGAAACATTGCGCAAAAGGTGGTAAGGCTGCTGTATATGAAAATGGTTATATAACCATTATGAAAGGAAACTGGAAAGTAAGAGTGATGCCGGCCAAGGATATACCCATTACTTATGGTGGGAAAGCACAACATAATATAGCCAATGTATTGCCCGCCGTTATGGCAACATATCTTTTTAAAAATATAAGTATAGAAGATATAAAGCAGGCATTGCAATCATTTATTCCATCTTCTACACAAACACCGGGCAGGCTTAATTTTTTCCAGATGAAAAAATGCACTTTCCTGGCAGATTTTGCACACAATCCGCATGGTTTATTATTGCTTTGCGATTTTGTGGAACAATTAGATTATCCTCAAAAAGTGGGTGTTATTACCGGAACCGGTGACCGGAGAGATGAAGACATTAGAGAACTGGGAGTAATTGCAGCAAAATGCTTTGATGAAATCATTATCAGGTGCGATAAAAACTTAAGAGGACGTACTGCTGAAGAAATTATTAAACTGCTTGAGGAGGGTATAAACCTTCAAACAACAGATTTGCCTGTTCACACCATACCAAATGAAACGGAAGCTTTAAATTTTGCATATGAAAATTCAAAGGAAGGTGCTTTGGTTACAGTTATGTGCGATTCTGTTGTAGGTACTTTAGAGAAAATAAAGGAAATTAAAGCTAAAGAGGAAGAAATAAGACAAACAACTACTATAAGTTTTATTCCTTAAAGTTTTATAATTAAAAGATTAAGAAAATAGAGGTAAAATGGATTTGGAACGTTTTTTCTGATACCCTATTTTTGCACTCCTTTTAAAGGTATCTGAAAAGATTAGTTTGAGCTATGGTGTAATGGTAGCACTACTGATTTTGGTTCAGTCAGTTAAGGTTCGAATCCTTATAGCTCAACGAAAGCCGGGTAAAACCTGGCTTTTTAATTTATGGTTGTGGACAATAGGAAAATTAAATCAATAAATTTCTTTTTTTTCTTTTAGTTCGCCGGCAATTGTGGTAAGCTTTTCAAAAACTTTATCAATATCCTGAATAGTTGTTCGATGTGAACAAATAGAAAGACGAATTACTATTTTCTCTTTAATCTTTGATGTCATAATAAAAGCAAAGCCGCTTGCCGTAATGGTATCAGCAATTTTTTGATTCATTACATCCAGGTAGCTTTTTATTTCTTCTTCATTTTTATTTCTCAATTGAAGTGGAAAGAAACGGAAAGCGTAGATAAATAACTGAGGTTGATGCATGGGAACAAATACATCAGATTGTAAAACCAATTGATGTAAATGTTTTGCACATAAAATATTTTGTCTTAATAGTTTTTGATAACCTTCCTTGCCATAATTTTTTATGGTCATCCAGATTTTGAGTGCATTAAATCCGCGGGACATTTGTGGGCCATATTCAAAAAAATCCAAACCATTATAATCTGAGGGTAAAGTTCCCTGTAAATACGGGGCTGCAATTGAAAAGGTTCTTCTTAATTTTTCCTCTTCCTTTACTAACAAACACCCGGCTTCGTAAGGAATATATAACCATTTGTGAGGATCAAGGGTAACCGAATCTGCTTGCTCCAGTCCTTTATACATTTGCGCAATTTCCGGGAGTATAGCACCAAATGCTCCACAGGCACCATCAGCGTGAAACCAAAGTTTCCTTTCTTTACATATTTCAGCAATTCTTTCTAAAGGATCCACTACTCCAACATTAATAGAACCAACCTGCGCAACTATACAAAAAGGAATCAGGCCATCTTTAATATCTTCATCCAGCATTTTTTCCAGGGCATCAGTATTCATAGTCAAATCTTCATTTGAAGGAACTCTTCTGATAGCATTCCTTCCCAGGTTAATCATATCTGCTGCCTTTACAATAGAAATATGTCCTTCATGATCTGACATGTACAGGGTGAATTTTCCTCTCTTTTTATTTGACTGGAGACCTTCTTCTGTAGTATTATAATCTGCAGTATTTCTTAATGCTGTTAATAAAGCTGAAAAATTAGCTATGGTTCCTCCACCCACTAATAAACCACCACAAATAGTTGGATAGTTAATTAATTCAGCAATCCATTTAATCACTCTCCTTTCTATTTCAGTTGCGGCTGGGCCTGCCTTCCACCCACCAGAATTCATGTTTACTGATGTAGCGAGAGCGTCTGCAAAAACGGAAATCATAGATCCCGAACCATTCACAAAGCCAAAATAACGTGGAGATCCCAAATGAGTTGTATGTGGTAAAACCCTGTTATGCCATTCACCTAAAATATTATTGACACTTGTTCCGGTTAGAGGAAGAGTTTCTTCAAAAACCTTTTCTATTTCTTTAGAACTACTTTCAGAAATTATCTTCCTGTCTTTTATGGTGCTGTAGTATTCAGTAATAGCATCTATTACCTTATAGCCATACTTTCTGAATTCTTCCAGGTCTATGTCAAGGTTATCAAAATCTTGAACAGCTATTGCTTTTTTCATAATACTGTTTTGATTATTTAGAATATAATTTCAAAATTAAGTTTCAGCAACATTAAAAAATATTTGATACTGGTACACTGGTGCAAATGTGGCAGGATTTTTAAATATATAGATATAGAAAATTTAATTATGAAATCATTGCAGACCCAGCCCGCTTCATTAAGGCAGATTAACAGATTGGCAAAATTGATGGATGCGCAATTCACTTTTCCAGGAACAAATATCAAATTTGGTTTTGATGCCTTGCTTGGATTAGTTCCGGGAGCAGGAGATATTTCAACATTTGCAGTTTCGGGTTATATGGTAATGGTTATGTCAAAAAACGGAGCCAGTGGTTTTGTATTGGCAAGAATGATTTTAAACATACTAATAGATGCCATTTTTGGAGCTGTACCCCTGATAGGCGATCTGTTTGATGTAGCATTTAAAGCAAACATGCGTAATATGAAATTGATGGATCAGTATTATACGGAGGGAAGGCACAGAGGCGGTGCCTGGAAATTAATTGTCCCTGTTTTAATGCTGGTATTCCTGATTATTGTTGCCATTATTTATGGGGTATATAAATTAATAATAGGTTTGTTTTAAAAAAAAATACAACACCAAATCAAATTACCAAAGTAATTTAAAAAGTTATTGAAGATCCGGTTTACAGGAAAAATGCGCAAAACCTTTCGGCTAAACTAATGGAACAAAAAAACTGGCAATTAGCATGTGAAAAGCTGGAAGCTGCAGCAAAAAACAACAGGTAAAGTAATTACAATAATTCTGCATCTTTTAAAATGCATAGTAATATTGTAAAAATATTGAAGAAACGTTAGAAATTTCTAATTGAAGCGGGGGTTTGTGCCACACCTTTATTAATGACCCATTCTATAGATTTCCAATTTGAGATATTTTCCAATGGGTTTTTTTGAAGCAAAATAAGATTGGCTTTTTTCCCTTTTGTAACTGAACCAAATTCCGAATCTTTACCTACAGCACGGGCACCATTTATAGTAGCTGTCTGTAAAAGCTGCCACATATCAAACCCGCTGTTTTTAATAGCAGCAAGCTCATGAAAATAAGATGATACATGCTGGCTGCCAATATTGCCTGCATCAGTGCCAAGAGCTATTGTTACACCGCCATCAAGCATACGTTTCAAATTAACTATTCGAATTGAATCGGCTGTTTTAACTCTTGCGCTATTTCTTTCAGAGAGATTAAAATAATTTTTAACCATGGTTGTATCGGATAAATCTTTGAGTTCCATTAATGTTTTTAATGGAGCAGGGTGTGCATAATGAATATCATCTTCAGTAGCATGATACAGATGCCTGAATACTATATGATATTTTGAATGAACTAAAAGAGATGGGGTAACAACAACATTTCTATTTTTAAGGAGTTGTATATAAGATTCATCTATAAGTTTATCATCTACACCATGTACAAGATGATTTGCGCCTGCTTCAACAGCCAGTTGAGAAGCTACCAACTGTGTTGCATGAACAGACACCCGTAAATTATTTTTATGTGCTTCATCAATGGCAGCGGCAACTAGAGGATAATTGGCTTTTGCTGCACTGTCTTTATCTGACCCTAGCAGTATATATCCAACTTTTATAAAATCAGGACGAAAAGGTAATTGCTGGCGTATAAAATCACGTGCCTCTTCTATTGTTTTAATTTCATTAAATGGATCATCATCATTAAGCCCTGCATAAACAGGCGATTTAAAGGTGGTTAATAGAGGACCTGCCATATAAATTTCAGGAGCAAAACTTTTGGTACGAAAAGAATCTCTTCTTTTCAAAAAATTAAGAGTTGTGCCCACATCCACCACAGAAGTTATGCCGGCATAAGTGTATCTACGCAAAATATTTTCCATCTGTTCATGTGTCCATTTTATTTCTTCAGCGTATGGTTTATGTTTTCTCAGATCAATTATATCCGGCCGGGTGTAAATGCTTCCCGACTGAAAGAAATGCGCATGGGTATCTACTAATCCGGGCATAACATATTTCCCTGTGCCATCAATAATTGTAGTGCCTTTTGGTGTTTTAATATTAGTGCTAACTGCAGTAATAATTCCATCCTGAACAAGTACATCATGCCCCTGCAATAATTTTTTATTTAAAACATCAACTACTGTTACATTTTTAATGATGATTTGTGTATGTACAGGTAATTTTATTAATAACACAATTGATAAAATTAAAAGCAGGCGCATATAAAAAATTTTAGTTAAGCTTTAAATAATTAAGATTTGTATAGGGTCTGAAATAGCAGAAATATAAATTTATAAATTTATCAACAAAGGTTCATCAGCAACACATTTATATTCTATAAATAAAAGATCATTTACTTTAATCTGCTGAAAAATGCAGTTCTCGTAAACAAAGTCAAGAAGGTTAAACATATGATTCAATCAGCTATAAAAGTTAAGAAATTTTGCTGTGAATCAATCTTCTAAATCATGTTGTTATTATATAG
>JACDAZ010000138.1 GCA_013695175.1 Flavisolibacter sp.
TTTTCAATTTAAAAAGTGCCTTTAAATAATTTTCCTCAACCTGCTTGGTAAAATGAGACATGGCACAAAATTAGCAGGATAATCAAAATAAATAAATTTGGTATCCCAAATTTATTATCTTTGGACTATCAAAAGTATTTATGAAGCATTTAATTCTACTCTCACTAGTCATTGTTTTTAACCTGTCTTCGCAGGCGCAGGAAGGAGGAACAATCAGCGGAATAATAAAAAATAATGAACTGGAGGCTCTGTCAAAAGCAACTGTAGAATTATCTAACCTCCATAAAAGTATACTTACAGATAGTGCCGGATATTTTGAAATAAGAGGCCTGCAGGCTGGAAATCACCTGATTTATATTACCATGGTTGGGTATGAACCTTTTTACCAAAAAATAAGACTCGATTCAGGAGAAATAAAAAACCTTCAAATTACCTTAGAGTCAAAAGCTTCTTCATTGAACGAAGTAGTGGTAACAGGTACTTTAAAAGAAGTCAAAAGAATAGAAAGTCCTGTACCCGTAGAAGTTTATAGTTCGCAGTTCTTTAAAAAAAATCCGACACCTAATATCTTTGAAGCTCTTCATAATGTAAATGGTGTTCGGCCGCAGTTAAACTGTAATATTTGTAATACCGGTGATATACATATAAATGGATTAGAGGGACCGTATACCATGGTTTTAATTGATGGTATGCCCATTGTAAGTAGTTTGTCAAGTGTTTATGGCTTGTCGGGAATTCCGAATAGTTTAGTGGAACGTATTGAAATTGTAAAAGGCCCTGCTTCATCTTTATACGGATCCGAAGCCGTTGGTGGTTTGATTAATATTATCACTAAAAAACCCAAAAATGCACCGCTTTTTTCTGCTGATGCCTTTTCCACTACCTGGCGTGAACTCAATACAGATTTAAGCTTAAAACTTCATGCCGGATCAAAAGCAACTGTATTAACAGGCATCAATTATTTTAATTATGATAATGTTGTTGATGCTAATAAAGATGGTTTTACTGATGTGACTTTGCAGCACCGGGTTTCTGTTTTTCAAAAATGGAATTTTGAACGTAATAATTATAAGGTTTTCAGTATGGCTGCCCGTTATTTTTATGAGGACAGGTGGGGAGGCGATACCCGGTGGAAAAAAACCTTTAGAGGTGGTGATGAAATTTATGGTGAAAGTATTTATACACAACGTTGGGAGCTGATAGGAAATTATCAATTGCCTGTAAAAGAAAAAATGCTTCTTTCGTTCTCGTATAATGATCATGATCAGGATAGCCGCTATGGTACTACTTCCTATATAGCAAAGCAACGTATTGCCTTTTCTCAATTAACATGGGATAAAACATTACAGAAACATGATCTGCTAGCCGGTGCTGCATTGCGTTATACTTTTTATGATGATAATACACCTGCCACAGCCACTGCTGATACGGTCAAACAACAAAATATGCCTGATAAGATCTGGCTTCCCGGACTGTTTGTTCAGGATGAAATAACCCTATCAAAAAAACATAAACTTTTGCTTGGTTTTCGATATGATTATAATTCCATTCATGGTAGCATTTATACTCCGCGGTTTGCTTATAAATGGAGCATTAATGAAGAAAATATTTTACGCTTAAATGCAGGTACAGGTTTTCGTGTGGTCAATTTATTTACCGAGGATCATGCAGCATTAACAGGAGCAAGAAAAGTAGTTGTACAGGAAAATTTAAAACCGGAAAAAACATATAATGTTAACCTTAATTATTTAAAAAAGCTTTCCTCCCAAAATGGTCATTCTTTCCATTTTGATGTAAGTACCTGGTATACCTATTTTGAAAATAGAATAATACCAGATTTTGAATCAGACCCTACAAAAATCTTGTACAATAATCTAAATGGATATGCTGTCAGCAAGGGCATCAGCATAAATATAGATATGGCTTTTGCCAATGGACTTAAATTTTTAGCGGGAACCACTATACAGGATGTTTCAACAATAGAAGGTGGTAATAAAGAACAGCAAATGCTGACAGAAAAAATTGCCGGCACCTGGGCAGTATCGTTTAAAATTCAAAAATTAAAGCTTGGCTTTGATTATACAGGAAGTATTTATGGCCCCATG
>JACDAZ010000142.1 GCA_013695175.1 Flavisolibacter sp.
TTTTCAATTGGCTAAAGCCAACTGCAATAGTTTCAGCTTGTATTAATTTTATACAATTGTATTCTAAGTAAAACTTTTATGAGCTGGGTCAGAATTTGGGGGCATCTTGTTTTCTCTACAAAAAACAGAGAATCTTTCCTGCATAAAGAAATCAGAAAAGATGTATTTCAACACATCAAACAAAATGCAGAAAAAAAAGGGCTTTATCTCGATTCGGTTAATGGTTATTCAGACTATGCTCATTGCTTAATTTCATTAAGTAAAGAGCATAGCATTAGCCAAACAGCTCAACATATAAAAGGCGAATCTTCTCATAGGATAAATCAAAATAAATTAACTTCCGACAAATTTATTTGGCAAGATGATTATTGGGCAGTTAGTGTAAGTGAGAGCTATCTGCCGGCGACAAGAAATTACATATTCAACCAGGAAGAGCATCACCGGAAAAGAACTTTTACAGATGAGATAGAAGAATTTATGAATAAATATGGATGGGAATGCTTGTAAAAAAATTTAAAACAGAAAGAGCTATCAATTGCAGCCAGCTTTAGCTGACAGAATAAAAATAAGATATAATAATGTGTGGCTGTAGCCACATTCAGCTTGAGTTGAATAAATTATAGACACAGTGAAGCACACAAAAACATACATACTTGACCGGGCACTGAAGCTGTTTAATAAAAACGGCTTTGTGAATGTGCGCCTACAGCATATAGCCGATTTTGGCGACATCAGTGTAGGTCATTTAGCCTATCATTTTCACAACAAAGATTGTCTTGTTGAAGCCCTGTACGACCAGTTGAAAGAAGCACAGGAAACTTCCTTGTATGAATTCAGAATGGCACATTTGTTTGAAGACATTAACCGGCAGTTGCGGCATGTTTTTCAATGTCAGAAACAATACCTGTTCTTTTACTTAGATACCCTCGAAGTGTTGCGTGCCTATCCAACTATAAAAGAAAAACATCAGCAGCATATAGCCTGGCAAATACAACAGATAGAATGGATGTTCAATTTTAATGTGGACAGAAATACATTTCAGCCTCCCGGAAGAGTAGGACAATATAGCCAGTTGGCATGGCTGTTTTGGATGACGATGGATAACTGGATGTATGCCCGTCAAATAAAAGGTCTTGACCATTTGCACGAAGATGATTTTATAGCTAACCTTTGGTTGTTGATGGTGCCTTACCTTACCGAAGAAGCATTATCAGAACTGGAAATGTTAACAGCTAATAGCGACATTAAATTTTTTTAGGTTTGGAATTTTCCTGGTTTTAAAAAGAAAGAACCGGATGATGTATAAGCTTCTTTTTACAAACACTAAAATTGAAGATGACATAAAAATATTTGAAACAAAGATTACTTACTCATAAATAAATGCAGATTACTTAGAAGCTGTCTATAAATGTTTGATTTTGATACCAACATTAGGTTTTACAGCATCATTGTAGAGTCCTTCCCTTCATCAGTTGTACAAATGGCTTATTTTTGAGTGCTGTACTAAACTGGCACCCCAATATTTAGACAGCTTCTTACAAAATTCCCTCTTTTAGAAAAATAAGGCTATGATTATAGATAGTTTTTTTCTCCTGCCGGCTTCCCTGTTACTTTTGCGGATTATTATAGCAATCATATTTTTTTCGAGTGGCAAAAGCCATGCACAGCATCCTGTCGAAAGGGCTAAAAGTATTGGCATGTCTCCTTCTGCAACAAAAGTATTAGGCATCGTTGAAATAATAGCCTCTTTATCTATTGCCTTAGGAATATATACACAGGTAGGTGCATTGCTAATCATTTTCGTAATGTTAGGCGCCATGCAAAAAAAAATCTTTGTGTGGCATACCGGTTTTTATGAAGAAAAAGGATATGGATGGCACTATGACCTTTTATTAATGATAGGTGCTTTGGTTATACTCGCAACAAATGGCGGTATGTATGTTTTAATCTGAATACTTTTTATAATTGAAGAGGAAAAATGACAGCAATATATTGCTTGAGTGATACAGCAGATTGTTTGGATAATTTATTCCAATGATGTTGATGCAGGTACATCGCAATCAGAAAATTAAAGGGTACGATACCGGGTTGATGATTGTATCCATTGAATAAAGGTGATTTTATTACCGCCTTGTAGTTCTTAATTACCTTAAATTACAAAAGAAATGTTTCAAGAAATGAAATTGTTGAGTACAAATTCTAACCTGCCTTTCAATTAACGCTCTCTTGATTTGAAACAAATTAAAACATGGCATATACGCATTAAAGGAAAAGTGCAGGGTGTTGGCTTTCGTCCTTTTGTTTTTCAGCTTGCACAAAAATTTCAATTAAAAGGTTGGGTGAATAATGCTGGTGATGGAGTTCATATAGAAGTCAATGCGGATGAAGTTGATGCAAAGAAATTTTATGATGAAGTTGTAATCAATGCTCCGCAATTGGCTCATGTCACTTTGCATTGCATGAAGGAAATTGCTTCAGTTGGTTATGAAGATTTTAAAATTATTACGAGCACTGACAAAGGCAGTCCCGTTGTTTTCCTCTGCCCCGATTTTGCCATGTGTGAAAACTGCAGGCAAGAAATTTCCGACCCAGCAAATCGCCGCTATCAGTATGCATTCACTACCTGTACGCAATGTGGTCCCCGTTATTCCATCATCAAACAATTGCCGTATGACCGTGAGAAAACGACGATGGAAAAGCTTACGATGTGCAGCGATTGTAATGAAGAATATAGCGACCCAACAAACCGAAGACATTTTTCACAAACCAATTCCTGTCCCGATTGTGCAATTGAAATGCGATTGTATTTCAGTAACCAAAAAGCTATAGAAAAAACTATAACCTTACTCAAATCTCCCCTGGCAAATGTGGTTTGGAAGAAAGGAGATGAATATAACTGGTCTTTAGAAGAAAGATTAATGAAGCTGGGCTTGTCTAGAAAAGAAGGAGATTCTATTAATGAAGAAATTAGTAAATTTATTAAACACACAACCAAAGATGAACTCCAAAATATCATTTCAGGAAAGGAGCAAATTAGTGAAGGAGAAATTATCCAAACAACAGCCCGTTTCTTACGAGGAAGCAAAGAAGCAGGTAGAGTGGCTAAAGAAAAGCAACTCACAAAAGAAGAAGAAACAGAGATCCTAAAAAAATTTATTACAGAAAATAATCTTTGGATTACTCCCAACACCAAAAACTTTATAGCAGAAGGAGCAGAGCAAAAGGTATATCTTAATGTTGATGGTAAATCTGTAACGAAACTTTCAGATGCTATCTTCTAC
>JACDAZ010000154.1 GCA_013695175.1 Flavisolibacter sp.
TTTTCAATCTGATATAATTCCGGAGCAAAATTGGAATGAAGAATGGGAACAAAATTTTAAACCTGTTATTGTTGATAAATTCTGTGCTGTACGTGCTCATTTCCATCAACCTGTTTCTACAGTTAAACATGAAATTATTATTACGCCAAAAATGAGTTTTGGTACAGGTCATCATGCAACAACTTATATGATGATGCAACAGATGGAGAATATAAATTTTATTGATAAAAATGTTTTAGATTTTGGAACCGGTACAGGTATACTTGCGATACTGTCAGAAAAATGTGGAGCGTCGTCAGTCACTGCTATCGATAATGATGAATGGAGTTTTGAGAATGCAGGAGAAAATATTTCAAGGAATAACTGTAAAAAAATTTCTATCATTCATACTTCTGTTTTGCCTGAAAATGAATTTGATATTATACTGGCAAACATCAATAAAAATATTATCCTGCAATACCTGCCCCAATTAAAAAATAAATCAAACAAAGAAACCTTGTTTTTGTTTAGCGGTTTAATGAGTAATGATAAAGAAGATATAATGACCTGTGCAAAGAAACAAGGGCTTCACCTGCTAAAACAAATTGAAAATAATAATTGGATATGCCTTTTATTTAGCATGGACTAAAGCAGTTTACTTTAACAGGAAACCTAAAATCTTTGTGTTATTTTTGCAGGCTGTTTAGTAATTGTATATTCTATGGATGAAGTGTTATTGATAGCTCTTGCTTATATGATAGGAAGTATTCCAACTGCTGTTTGGGTTAGCAAAAGCTTGTTCAATTTCGATATACGTGATTATGGAAGTGGGAATGCAGGTGCAACAAATACCTATAGAATTTTAGGAGCTAAATGGGGCACATTTGTAATGGCTGTAGATATGATCAAGGCAGTTGTGGCAGTAAAGCTTGTGTTTTTTTTACCCACTGCTTTTGAAGATAGTTTGTACCTGGTTAACATGCAGATTGGTCTTGGTTTAGCAGCTGTCGTAGGTCACATTTTTCCAATATGGGCAAATTTCAGAGGGGGTAAAGGTGTTGCAACTCTTTTTGGTATGGTGCTGGGAATTCAGCCAAATGTTGCCTTATGTTGTGTGGGTGTCTTTATACTTGTACTTTTTTTAACACGTTGGATTTCGCTTAGTTCTATACTTGCCAGTATAGCTTTCCCCATATTTATATTAGTAATTTTCAATGAGCCGGAGCATTTATACAGGATTTTTGCAATTACTGTTGCTATGCTTGTTTTGCTTACTCACCAAAAAAATATTGGTCGTTTATTAAAAGGTAATGAAAGTAAAGTTCCGATTTTAAAACATCGCGACAAGAGACGCCAAAGAAACAAAAAGTAATTACTTATTGTTAAAGGTTCTTCCTGCTCTTAAGCTTGTCCTCCTTATAGTTGTCTATTTGGTATAATCATTGAATTATTATCAAAAACGTTAGACATGTTAAAAAGAATATCAGCATTAGTTTTATTGGTTGTTGCTTTAGTTGGATGTTCTACAAATCCAGTTACTAATAGAAAGCAGTTTACACTTGTTTCAGAACAGGAGTTACAGTCAATGGCTAATCAACAATACAGACAATTTTTAGGATCAAATCCAGTTGTAAGTGCTTCATCTAACAAAGATGCTGCAATGGTTAGGCGAGTAGGTAACAGGCTTGCGTCTGCAGTTACATCTTATTATAAAGCCAATAATTTACCTAATGTATTAGATGGTTATAAGTGGGAGTTTAATCTTGTAAGAGATAACAGCGCCAATGCATGGGCAATGCCCGGAGGTAAAGTTGTTGTACATACAGGACTTCTTCCTATTACGCAAAATGAAGCAGCACTTGCAAATGTGTTGGGACACGAAATTTCTCACGCTATCTTCAGGCATGGTAATGAGCGGATGAGCCAGGGATTAGTTCAACAATTGGGTGGGGCAGCCTTATCTGTAGCTTTGGCAAACAGACCTGCTCAAACTCAAAATTTATTTATGCAGGCATTTGGTGTAGGTTCTGCAGTAGGCGTATTACTGCCTTTCGCCAGAAAGCATGAGCTGGAAGCAGACAGGTATGGGATGCGATGGGCAGCTATGGCAGGGTATAATCCTCAAGAAGCAATAAACTTGTGGCGTAGGATGGAGCAGCAGGCATCTGCCGGCAGACCACCTGATTTTTTAAGCACTCACCCTTCAGAAGGCAGGCGTATACAAGAATTAGAAAGATATCTGCCTGAAGCCCGCAAATATTATAAACCCATGAAATAGTTGGGATATTAACATTTTAATCCTGCTAAAACAAATTTTAGCGGGATTTTTTTCATTTAAGCTGTTCGTGAGCAGCAGAAAAGTCGTACTTTTGCACATCTGTTTTTGTGAAAATCCGTTCTTTCCAATCAACTGCTTGTTTTTTTTTAAACTTAAAAACTTCTATGTCACAAACAATTCTTGAAAAGCTTCAGATTACTAACGAGAAAACAATTTTAATCCAGGGTTTGCCTTCATCAATTGAAAAACAATTTGCAAAGCTTTCATTTGCAAAAAACCTCACTCCACTTTTACGTTCAAGAGGTTTAGATTTTGCACTGGTGTTTGCTGTAAGTGAAAACCAGTTAAATAATATTTTGATGGATATTATGCCTGCTTTAAAAGACGATACAAAACTTTGGATTGCACATCCTAAGCTTACTTCAAAAATTGTTACTGATCTAAATAGAGAAAGTAGCTGGCAGAAACTTACTGGAAGTGGTTTTGAATGTTGTGAAAAAGTAGCACTGGATCATGTTTGGATGGCTGGGAATTTTAAAAAGGCTGATGTTGTTGAAGAGATTGAATTGTTTGAAGAGGAAGTAATGGTTGCCAATCCGGTTAAAAGAAAAGTTGCCGGAGTTTAAAGCCTAATAAAACTCATTAGCCATAGAGATTTTCTATGGCTTTTTTTTTAGACGTATTAAAGAGAATTATTTAGAAAATCTTTTTTTTTAAATATTCATTTTTTTTCAGAGTAAAATTTTCTACACGTGCATCTTCTACCTGAATTAGAAGTATAAATAATAGTGTAAAACTGTTGGCATGTAAATAGTAATTATATGTACATGCCAATAAATACACCCGCTGCCCCCTGGCAATTTTTAGACGATATTGATCTTATTTGTTTTTCTCACTTACGATGGGATTTTGTTTATCAAAGACCTCAGCATTTATTAAGCAGGTTTGCCAACTTTACAAGAGTTTTTTATTTGGAAGAACCTATTTTTCATGATGGCCCGGATAAGTTGATAATTAGTAAATCTGCAGATAATATTTATGTTGCAGTACCTCACCTTCAACATGGTAAAAGCCATGAAGAAATTGTTCAAAAGCAGGCAGAGTTGATTGCTGACCTGGTTCAGGAAATGGAAATAAATAAATATTTTACCTGGTATTATACTCCAATGGCTCTTCCTTATAGTTTACACCTGAAACCACAAATGATAGTATATGATTGTATGGATGAACTTTCGGCCTTTAAATTTGCACCAGTTGAATTAAAGCAAAATGAAAAGGAATTAATGCAAATAGCTGATGTTGTCTTTACTGGCGGTTATAGTATATACGAAGCAAAAAAAAATCAGCATCCTAACATTTATCCATTTCCAAGCAGTATAGATAAAGATCATTTTGCAAGAGCACGAATTATAAATTCTGATCCCGATGATCAGAAGCATATTCCACATCCACGCTTTGGTTTTTATGGAGTTATTGATGAGCGATTTGATATAGATATGATAGCGGGAGCAGCAATAGCAAAACCTGATTGGCAATTTGTATTGATAGGGCCTATTGTAAAAATTGATCCTGACACTTTGCCAAGATTTAAAAATATTCATTACCTGGGACCCAAATCGTATGAGCAACTGCCTGAATATTTAGCAGGATGGGATGTAGCTATTATACCATTTGCAATAAATGAATCTACAAAATATATAAGCCCCACTAAAACACCAGAATATTTAGCAGCCGGTAAACCTGTAATTTCTACTCCAATCAAAGATGTTGTTTCACCTTATGGAGATAATAAACTTGTTCATATTGCATCAAATACAAAACAATTTATTAAAAACGGCGAAACAATTCTGAATAAAAAAAACAGCAAGGTTTGGTTAACAAAAGTTGATTCATTTTTAGCAGGAAATTCATGGGACAGAACGTGGAGCCAAATGGCAAAACACATTGAAACAACAATTGGAACTGAGATAAAAGTTACAAACACAAAGGCAAAAGGAAAGATATATGTTTGATTACCTGATAGTAGGAGCCGGCTTTGCAGGAAGTGTATTAGCAGAAAGATTAGCATCTAAGGCAGGAAAGAAAATTCTTATTATAGATAAAAGAAATCATATAGCGGGTAACGCCTACGATTATTATAATACTGATGGAATTTTAATTCATAAGTATGGTCCGCATATATTTCATACAAACAGTAAAGACGTTTTTGAATACCTAAACAATTTTACTGAATGGCGGCCCTATGAACATAAAGTATTAGCGAGCGTTGATGGCCAGTTAGTACCTATACCAATCAATTTAAATACTATCAACCAACTTTATGGCTTGAATTTAAACAGTTCTCAAGTTGAAGATTTTTTTGCATCCAAAGCTGAACCCGTATCGAGGGTACAAACATCAGAAGACGTTGTTGTAAGCAAAGTTGGAAGAGAACTTTATGATAAATTCTTCAGAGGCTATACAAGAAAACAATGGGATTTAGACCCATCTGAACTTGATGCCAGTGTAACAGCACGTGTGCCTACAAGAACCAATAAAGATGACAGATATTTTACAGATACTTACCAGGCCATGCCATTGCATGGTTATACCGTTATGTTTCAGAATATGCTGTCACATCCTAATATCAAAATAATGTTGAATACAGATTATAAGGAAGTTATTGATCTGATTCCTCATAAGCAACTGATTTTTACCGGTCCTATTGATTCTTATTTTGATTATTGTTATGGGAAGCTGCCATACAGATCGCTGGAGTTTAAATTTGAAACTATTGATAGTGAGTATTATCAACAAACAGGTACGGTCAATTATCCCAACGAACAATTATATACGAGGATAACAGATTTCAAATATTTAACCGGGCAAAAGCATTCTAAAACAACCATTGTTTATGAATTTCCATGTGCTGAAGGTGATCCTTACTACCCGGTACCAAGAGCAGAAAATGCTGAGATATATAAAAAATACCAGCAATTGGCTGCAACTATTTCTAATACATATTTTGTTGGTCGGTTAGCTACATATAAATATTATAATATGGACCAGGTGGTGGCTCAGGCATTAACAACATTTAAAAAAATTATGCAGGAGGAACCTGAAACACATGTTAACGGACAAAAAAATACCATTGTGCAATCCTGAAGTCTGGGGCGGAATAGAATGTACTATTAACAGGGTAAATGATAATTATTTGGATCAGCTTAGGATTTCAAATTTTTATCACCAACCTTATATTACAACTATAGCAGATCTTGGAATAAAGAAAATTAGATTTCCTATTCTATGGGAAAAGCATCAGCCTGACAGTGGTGGTCTTATTGACTGGACCTGGACTCAAACACAATTAAAATTATTACAGGAAAAAGAAGTAGAAGTTATAGCAGGTTTAATTCATCATGGTAGCGGACCGGAATTCACAAATCTAACCCATGAAAATTTTCCGGAACTTTTTGCTAAATATGCCGGTGAAGTAGCCAAAAAATTTCCCTGGATTGAATATTATACACCAGTCAATGAACCTTTAACTACAGCACGTTTTAGTGGTTTATATGGTGTATGGTATCCGCATGCAAAAGATGCAAAGAGTTTTATGCTAATGCTGCTCAACCAAATTAAAGCTGTTGTTCTGGCAATGCAGGAAATAAGGAAAATTAATCCTAACGCAAAACTCATTCAAACAGAAGACTTGGGTAAAGTTTACAGTACCAGGAAATTAAAATATCAGGCAGATTTTGAAAATGAGAGAAGGTGGCTTACTTATGATCTTCTTTGTGGTTTGGTTGATGAAAAGCATAAGCTTTGGAATTATTTAATTTGGTTGGGAATACCGGCAACAACATTATATTTTTTTATTGAGAACACATGTACACCAGATGTATTTGGATTTAATCATTATGTTACTTCAGAAAGATTTATTGATGATGATTTAAAAAAATACCCCTCTCATACACATGGTGGTAATGGCAGACATACATATGCTGATGTAGAAGTGGTAAGGGTGAAATTGAATGAAGAAATAGGTATAAAATCTTTACTAAGAGAGGCTTGGGAAAGATATCAAAAACCAATTGCTGTTACAGAAGTACACTTGCATTGCCACAGGGAGGAACAACTAAGATGGTTTAAATATGTGTGGAACTCCTGCACTGAATTAACAAATGAAGGAGTAGATATAAGAGCAGTTACAGCATGGGCTTTATTTGGTTCCTATGGCTGGAATAAATTATTAACAGTGGATAATGGAGATTACGAACCCGGTGTGTTTGATATAAGATCCGGTACACCGCGTCCAACAGCATTATCAGGTTTTTTAAAAGAACTTACGTCAACTAATAATTCAACTAACCAATTATTAAAAATAGAAGGCTGGTGGCAAAGAGACTGCAGGTATATATATGATCCGGTAATCAGCCAGATGCAGGTGGTAAAAAATAAGCTCAAAATGAGACCGCTTCTTATAATAGGGAAAAGAGGAACACTAGGAAAAGCATTTGCCAGAGCTTGTGAAAAAAGAGCACTTCCATATCGATTGCTAAGCCGTCAGGATTGTGATATAGCTGATTTGGGAAGCATAGAATCAGCAATTGATTTATATAAACCCTGGGCTATTATAAATGCTGCCGGTTATGTAAGAGTAGATGATGCGGAAAAAGAAGAGGCACAATGTTATAGAGAGAATCAATGTGGTCCATTAAATCTAGCATATTCCTGTAAAAAGCATGTAATAAAACTTGTAAATTTTTCAAGTGATCTTGTCTTTGATGGTAAAAAAGAAACTCCTTATGTTGAAAGCGATGAAGTAAATCCTTTAAATGTATATGGACGAAGTAAGGCTTTAAGTGAGCAGCAGGTAAAAGATGCAGATCCTTATGCATTGATCATTAGAACCAGTGCTTTTTTTAGTCCATCAGATCAATATAATTTTATTCACTGGGTTGAGAATAATATTTTGAATCAGCAGGAAATTACCGTAGCTAATGATGTTGTTATTTCACCTACCTACGTACCGGATTTGGTAGATGCAACATTGGATTTATTGGTAGACGGAGAAAAAGGATTGTGGCATTTATCAAATAAAGGTTCATTAACCTGGGCGGACCTGGCTATGGAAACTGCAAGAATTTATGATTGCTCAACTAGCCTGGTAAACGCAGTACCGGTTAAAGAAATGAACCTTCCGGCAGCACGACCACTATATACTGTTTTAGGAAGTGAAAAGGGTGCAGTTATGCCTTACCTGGATCATGCACTTCAACGTTATTTTCATGAAAAAAAGCAATTTGTAGAGTGGTAATCAATAATTTTATTGATGATTTCGATTTCACCTGAGTTACAGAATATTTTACCTGATAAAAAAAAGTTCTTTACAAATATTATTGGTGAGGAAACAAATTTATTTATTCTGCAAAACAATGAGCAATTAACTGTTGCCATTACTAATTATGGTGCCCGTATTGTTAGTGCTATAGTAAAAAGTAAATCAGACGAATTTACGGATGTAGTTTTGGGGTTTAATAACCTGGAACAATATATCCATTCAGATGAGAAATATCACGGTGCTATTATAGGCAGGTATGCAAACAGAATAGCAAATGGCAGGTTTTTTCTTAATGATAAAGAATATTTATTAGAAGTAAATAATGGACCAAATCATTTGCATGGTGGAAGCAAAGGTTTTCATGATGTAATTTGGAAAGTTATTCATTTAAATCATTCATCCCTTACTTTAGAATATACTTCTGTTGACGGCGAAGAAGGGTACCCGGGCAAATTGAATGTAAAAGTAAAATATGCTATAACAGATGAAAATAAGTTGGAAATAGATTATAAAGCATCAACAGATAGCGATACAATTATTAACCTTACAAATCATTCTTATTTTAATTTAAATGGAGAGGGTAGCGGTAATATTTTCGATCATTTGCTTATGATTGATGCAGATTCATTTACGCCTATTGATGTTAACTCAATTCCTACAGGTGTTATTCAACCTGTAACAGGTACAGTATTTAATTTTAAAACTCCGGCATCAATAGGACAACATATTAATCTTGATGATCTTCAGTTAAAAAATGGTCAGGGTTATGATCATAATTTTGTTTTAAATAAAGCAACGAATGAATTAAAGAAAGCAGCATTGGCTTTTTCTCCCTTAAGTGGTATTCAATTGCAGGTTTATACTACAGAACCCGGACTTCAATTTTATTCAGGTAATTTCATGAAAGGTTCAAATACTTTAAAAAATGGATCAAAAGATGAATACAGAACTGCTTTTTGCCTGGAAACACAACATTTCCCTGATTCTCCAAATCAACCTCATTTTCCTTCTGTTGTAATAAGAAAAGGTGAAATATTTAACAGCAAAACTATATATCAATTTTCTACGATTGAAGGTTAATCAATTAAACTGGTGCCATCTCCAATTTGAGATACATACGCTGTAAGTTCTTTATTCATTTTTTCAGCATACACTTTCCCTGCTCTTTCTACTAAATCATTAATGGCTTCTTCTTTAACCAGGTTAATGGTGCAGCCTCCAAATCCGCCACCCATCATTCGGGCACCCAAAACAGCATCTTCATTTGATACGAAATCCACCAGAAAATCCAGTTCAGCACAGCTAACTTCATATTCATTTTTTAATCCTTCATGGCTTAAAAACATTCGCTTTCCAAGCGATTCAATTTGTCCTTTTTTTAAATCTTCAGCTGCCTGAAGCAGTCTTGTATTTTCCTCAAGTACGTATTTACATCTTTTGTAAATAATATCATCTTTAGGTTTTACATATTGATCTAACATAGGCATTGTTACATCTCTTAAACTATTTACATCGGGGTAAAAATCTTTGATCATTGCCACACCCTCTGTGCATTGTAACCTTCTTGTATTATATTCTGAAGAGGCGAGTGAATGTTTGACATTTGTATTCAGCAATAGAATTTTAATTCCATCCAGTTTTAAAGGCACATATTCATAAGCTAATGAACGGCAGTCTAACTTAATAAGATTATCTCTTTTACCAAACATGCTGGCAAATTGATCCATGATACCACATAATACACCTGCAAAACTGTGTTCGGCTTTTTGCGATATTTCAACAAGTTCTATGGTGGGAATATTTAAGTTGAAAATTTCATTTAATCCAAATGCTGTAGCGCATTCTACTGCAGCAGATGAAGACATTCCGGCACCTATAGGTATGTCACCATCAAATACCAAATTAAAACCTCCTATCTTATACCCTCTTGATTGCAATTGATCTGCTACACCAAGGACATAGTTGGCCCAATGTTGTTCAGATGGTTCAAGATTATTCAGAGAGCTTTGATGTTCCTCAGCAAATTCATTTGTATATAACGAGATTGTATCATCATCTCGCTTGCCGATAGCTATATATATAGCTTTATCAATGGCAGCCGGCAATACAAAACCTTCATTATAATCTGTATGTTCTCCAATAATATTTACCCTGCCCGGGGATCGAACCAATAAAGGTTTTTGGTTGAACAATTGATTAAATTTATTGTCTACCGCTTCTATAATATTTGTATTGTTCATTACCGTTTTTTAAAGTCGTATGTTCCGAAGTTATACTATATAAAAAACATGCCCTGGCGGTTTCAACATTCAAAATTGGCGCTTCGTCGATGAAAAGATATTTTAACACGAATTAAAACTTGACATTGTTGACAATTGATATTATTTTGAGTCTAAATAATTGAATCTAATCCTATTTAAATTATCCAATATCCCCTTATGTTACCCTTAATTACAAATCCTGATTCAGTTCCTGATGCAGAATTAGCTTACCGTTGGTCTACAAAAAAATCAAAGGAATGGTTTGAAAATAATGGCTGGATGGTTGGCTGTAACTATATCCCAAGTAATGCTATCAACCAGCTTGAGATGTGGCAATCTGAAACATTTGATCCTTTTCTTATAGATAAAGAATTGAGTTGGGCAGCCGCATTGGGTTTTAATACTATCCGTGTGTTTCTGCACCATTTATTATGGAAACAAAATTCCCGGGGTTTTCTGGAAAGAATAGATCTTTTTTTATCAATAGCTGATAAGCATGGTATAAAAACCATGTTTGTATTGTTTGATTCAGTTTGGGATCCACATCCTAAACTTGGTAAGCAGCCTGAACCAAAAAAGAATGTACATAACTCAGGTTGGGTGCAATGTCCCGGTTACAATGTATTAAATAATCCTATTGAGTATGATGGGTTATATGAATATATACATGGAGTAGTAAATCATTTCAAACATGATAAAAGACTATTAATATGGGATCTGTATAATGAACCGGATAATATGAACCTGACCAGTTATAAAGATGAAGGGTATGCCATACATAAGGCTGAACTTTCTATGCAATTGTTGAAAAAAACAATCAGGTGGGTAAGAGGCATTGGTCCGGATCAACCTCTTACTATGGCTCCATGGCAAAATGATTGGAGTAAGGAAAGCAATTTATCAATGTTGGATAATTATATGTTTACACATTCCGATATAATTAGCTTCCATTGCTATGAGGACAGGAAAGGAACAGAAAAAAGAATAAAGGCTTTAAAAAGATTTAACCGCCCTATGATGTGCACGGAGTATATGGCAAGACCTTTCAACAGCACGTTCCAGGAAATTTTACCTCTTTTCAAAAAATATAATATTGGCGCTTATAATTGGGGATTTATTCAGGGAAAATCTCAAACGCATTGTCCCTGGGATTCCTGGGAAAAGCAATACGATCAGGAGCCTGAGTTATGGTTTCATGATATATTCAGAACAAACGGCGAATCTTATGATCTATCGGAAGTAGAATTTATAAAATCTTTTATCAGCAGCAATAAAACTAAATCACAAACATCAAAAGCGGCATAGCCGCTTTGTTAAATTAAAAAAGCAGGCTTAATGCCTGCTTTGCTATTAGTTTTTATCATCGTTTTAATTCATCAGGTTAGAATGAAAATAACCTTCTCTCTGCAGGATTGTTTGATGATTAATTAAAGTAAGGAGAGAATCTTTAATCAATTTTTCAACAAGTCTTATTTGATCATGATCCTCGCCATCTTTCAAAATAAGTTTAAAGCTTTCTATTTTTAATAAAGCTCTCTTACTATTTTTTTCAGTTTGTCGGTCTAACCATTTGCACTTCTCAGCAAGGTACAATTGGTGGTTTCGGAAATAGGCATGCATAGGTGGAAGTATTGAATTTAAAATAATGGGTTTGCTTGTTTGACAAATTAAACATTAAATCCAATTCTTCCTAATGCAAACGTTTTATTAGTTATCAAAAACGGTGAATGACTATTTTTTATCGTTGAACCAACATCGTTATACTATACAACCAATTCTGTTTCGGACTTACTATATGCTTCCGTTAACTTTTTCTGTAAGTCATAAGACATAGGTGCATAATTGTCGAAATGCATTTTAAATTTGGCTCTTCCCTGTGTAATTGATCTTAATGAAGAAGAGAAATCATGCAATTCGGCTAATGGCACTTTTGCTGTTATCTTTTGAAAATGCCCTTCAGTTTCCATGCCTTCCACTATACCTCTTCTGCTTTGTAAGTCACCCATAACAGGTCCTGTCAAATCTTCAGGACAAACAACTTCTAGATGGTACACTGGTTCTAATATTTGCGGATCTGCCTGTTGAAATGCCTGCTTGAAGGCCATAATGCCTGCTATTTTAAAAGAAATGTCATTAGAATCAACTGCATGCATCTTACCATCATAAACGCAAACACGTACATCACGAACATAAGATCCAGTTAGTGGACCTTCATGCATCTTTTCCATAATACCTTTTAGAATGGATGGTAAAAAACGCGTATCAATAGCACCACCAACAATACAATTATAATATACAAGTTTGCCACCCCAATCAAGATTATGGGTTTCCCTGCCTCTTACATTAAATTCTGAAGGTTCCGGCATGCCTTCATAATAAGGTTCTACACGTAAATGAACTTCGCCAAACTGTCCTGAACCACCTGATTGTTTTTTATGCCTGTAACTTGCATCGGCTGCTTTTCTGATTGTTTCACGATATGGTATTCGTGGTTTTGTAAACTTCACTTCCAGCTTATGAATATTTTCAATTTTCCATTTAGCAACTGCCAAATGCATATCGCCCTGGCAATGAATTAAAGTTTGTTTCAATTCTTGTGATACTTCAACAATTAATGTTGGATCTTCTTCTTTAATCTGATGCAAAGCCTGTGCAATTTTTTCTTCATCACCTTTTTTGCCGGATTCAATGGCAACAGTAATGTTTTGTGAAGGGAAAGAAATTGGTTCTAATTCAATATTTTTCCCTTTTACATGCAAAGTATTATTAACATGCGTGTTACGTAATTTTAATGTAGCACCAATGTCGCCGGCGGCCAATTCATGTACAGGAATTCGTTTATTGCCTTCCATTAAAAAAAGTTGGTTTATTTTTTCTACTACGCCATTTGATTCATTAACCAGCTCCATTCCTGTTTTTACAGTGCCACTGAAAACCTTAAAATAAGATAGATCACCAACATGTGGTTCTGATACAGTTTTATAAACAAAGATGCAGGCAGGTCCATTAGGGTCGCAAGGAAGTTCATCGCCACTTGTTGTTATTTGAGGAGGCATTTCATTTGCACTTGGACAAACATTGTCTATAAAACCCATCAACCTGCCACTTCCCATATTTCTTTCTGAACTCAAACAAAACAGGGGAAAAATATCATGATTTATCATTGCTTTCTTCATTCCCATTTTTATTTCGTCTTCGTCAAGTTCACCTTTATCAAAATATTTTTCCATCAAATCTTCATCATTACTTGCCACCATCTCCACAAGTTCTTTATGCAATAATTCTGCTCTTTCTTTTTCTTCTTCCGGTATAGGAAGTTTTTCAGGTTTTCCTCCAGTATTATGAAACTTGTACATGGTCATTCGCAAAACATCAATAATCTGGTGAAAGCCTATTCCTTGTTGTACAGGATATTGAACTACAGTTATTTTATTTCCAAAGTGCTCTTTAGCCTGTTGTACTGCTCTTTCAAAATCGGCAGCATCATGATCCAGTTTGTTTACGGCAATGATCATGGGAGTTTTAAACTTCTCTGTGTATTCCCATATTACATCTGTTCCTACTTCTACACCTGTACTGGCATTTATAAGCATAACTCCTGTATCCGCAACGCGAAGTGCTGATAAAACCTCTCCTACAAAATCATCATAACCGGGAGTATCCAGTATATTTATTTTATATCCACGCCATGTGGTGTGCATTAGTTTGGAAAAAATAGAATTTCCTCTCAGGTGTTCCAGTTCGTGGTAATCACCAACCGTATTATTTTCCGCAACAGAACCTTTCCTGTTTATTAAGCCGGCCTCAAATAACATGCATTCGGCTAGAGATGTTTTGCCTGAGCCGGCGTGGCCAAGCAAAACAATATTTTTTACGTGTGAGGTATCAAATTCGGCAGCCATATAAAAAGTTTTAATTTTTATCAATACATGACTGGCACACATGTTAAGTGTGTCGGAAATGTTTTATTTTTTTATGCATCAACAACTGATTGCACTAATGTAATTCTTGAATTCATTTCGCAACTCCTGTAAAGTATTTTGCAGTGTCAGGAACTCATCTAATATCATTTCATGTTCTGCAAAAGATTGTTCAGAAAGTTGTTCCTTCATTTCAATTCGTCGTTCGTGAGATTTGATGTGTTGTTTAACGTCGTGAATGTTGATTAGCTGGATGTGAAATTGATTCTGAAAATGTTCGACGTCTGTAAGTTGTTGCTTTGTGAGGTGTGGTCCGCAAGTGTTTTGCAGTAACTTCTTGCTTTCTTGTAATTCGTCTCGATAAGTTCTTAAAATCTGGCGCCATTCTGCAGTTTCGGCGCTAAGCTGCGAGATGTCTGTCTGAACCATGGGGAAAAGTTTTAAATTAAAAAAAATGGTTACATCTACTGTTGCTTCCCTAAGGTTCGGATCTTTACTAAGTTACGCCTGAATGCGTAAAAAAAGAATGATTTTTTTCCACGGAATCTATTAAATTAATCATGCTTTTTCCCAGCTATATTTGCCACTTGTGATTTCCCAAAATACGATACAGCAGATCCTGAACAGGATCGATATTACAGATGTGGTTGGCAGTTATGTAAAGTTGAAAAAAAGAGGCACTAACTACCTTGGTCTTTGTCCATTTCATAACGAAAGAACACCATCTTTTACTGTTTCTCCTACAAAAGAAATATTTAAATGTTTTGGTTGCGGTAAAAGCGGCAATACCATTTCATTTTTAATGGAGCATGATAAATTGGGTTATGTAGAAGCTTTAAAATGGCTGGCAGAAAGATATAACATAGAAGTAGAAGAAACTCTTGCTTCACCCGAAGTGATTCAACAGCAACAGGTTGCTGAAAGTTTATATATAATCAATTCATTTGCTCAAAAGTTTTTTGAAAAACAACTTTTTGAAACAGAAGAAGGAAAAGATATAGCCCTCTCTTATTTAAAACAAAGGGGTTTTAATGAGGAGATCATTAAAAAATTTGGGGTGGGTTATGGTCCTGACAACAAACATTTATTTACAAAGGCAGCATTGGCTGCAAAATATAATGAAGACCTTTTGCAGAAGGCAGGTTTAATTGTACGACGGAATGAAGGTCTTATAGATAACTACAGGGATAGAATCATATTTCCTGTACAAAATAACACAGGTAAAATAATTGGCTTTGGCGCAAGACTTATTAAGAGCAATGATAAAG